>JBBUDC010000102.1:3928-5196 GCA_038057495.1 Patescibacteria group bacterium | reverse complement strand
TTCCACCAGTTAGAATTCTCGTAAGCATCCATCCTTTATTTATACACCAACTTTTAATTCTTTTGGATAAAACTTATCGAAAGTCAAAATGCCATCCAGCTTATATCTCTCGATTACCGCTAAGTTCGCACAATCCACGAAAGAGCAGCCTTTCTTTGTTTGCTTCAAGAAAACTTTCCATGCCCATTTTTCCAAGCCTTTGTCCACATCCACAAATCTATCCAAGTCAGTAGCCAATTTCTGCACAAAATCTCTCACCGCATCCATACCTATTCTGTGGCTTACTACTGTCGCCGATTCTTGCTGGATCAAGTTGCTCCCCCACAACTCCACCTCGCTAGAATCAAGTCTTTCAGAAATCTCCACTGCCTTATCATGATTTGCGTCTTTAGAGTTAAATATCGCCATCAGAAAATCTGAATCGGTAAAATATCGCTTCATTATTTGTAAATATCGTTTACCCGGCTGGACATATCTCTTGGACCATTCTTCAATGCCCCCGCCAAATTAAAGAAAAGGCCGCCTTTCTTGTTCTTCTTAGCTCTACCCACCTCTTTCGCCAGGCCCTCTCTCAACACTATCGAAATACTCACTCCTCGCATTTGAGCCACAACCAAAGCCTGAGAATATAAATCATCCGGAATATATACCTGCGTCCTTATCATTATTTAATTGTATGTTGTATGTTGTATGTTGTCAAGATCTACTCCAACTCCAAAAGTCAATATTTACACCAAAAGTAACGATCGTTACTCACAATGTAAATCACCCTCCATCCTCCATTTATACACCTTCAGTTCCAACTGCTGGAGTAGTTTTGGGAAAAACCGCTTCCAAAATCCCTTTACACAAAGCCGCCCTTTTGCCATCTAACTCATCCTGATAACCCTTACCTGTCTCAGTCAATTTACTGTACCATTCCCCATTTCCCTTCTCCCCCCAAAATCCTTTATCCGTCGGGCCTTCTGCCCAGAGCCGTATACCATCAACCATGCGATCATTTGCCCGTTCACCCCACAAATCTTTCCGTCCCATCAGAAATCTCACCAACTCCAGATTATCCACCGCAGAATCCACCGTTACTCCCCCATGTAAATAACGGAATCCTTTTTTAAATTTCTCCGCCAATTCACCCCTTTGGCTTGATTCTCTCAATCCCTCACCCCTCAGAACTGCCAGCGTTGCCATATACTGACCTATTCCTGCCTCCAAGGCTCGATCCGCAGGTACCTCTACTTTCTTCACCTCATCCCACTCACGCATCACCG
>JBBUDC010000102.1:0-3918 GCA_038057495.1 Patescibacteria group bacterium | reverse complement strand
TTTTACATCATTTTTATTTTCTTTCAACATCCAATTATTATCCCTATCACCCCCTCCCATCATTTTAGAAATCAAAATATCAAACGAATCTCGCTCTCCTCCCACTGAAGACACCCATTCATGCAAATATCGAGCCTCCCCCATTTTCCCCGCAATCTCCCTAAAATAATCGTTTTTCCCCATTTTATCTACCCACTCCCCCACTTTTTCAGGAACCTTTCCCCCAACATCTTTCGCGGCCAGAGCACTTGCCGCCACACTTAAATCTAGTTCACCAATTGCTGCCATCGGAATGTCACTCATTTTGTTTGTACAAGTTTAGACATGTTCCTTAATTGTCGAGAAACAATCTCCCCCAAGCCCGGCAATCTTCCCAGCTTGTCACTAATCCTTACAGGCTTATTTGCGTGTTCAGAGATATTTCCCAACGAAACCATCGCCGCACCTCCTGCTACCGCCAACGCAGCCCCAAAATTCTTTTCTCTCACCATCTCTTCGAAAAGTTCAATTTGCCCTTTCAGAGCTGTTTTAGCAACTGGATCAACAATGTCTCTACCCAATCCACCATAACTCAAAGACTCTTTTATCCAACCAATCGTATATTTTGCATCGCCCACCATCCGCTCTGGCCTCGGCATAGTTCTATGATATTCCTCTATCCCCACTCCTGCTGCCATTAACCCAATCAGCATCCACACCTGTCCGTGGGTCAGAGGAAGCTTCGTCCCCGAAATTTTATCTACTACATCCGCCAACTCACCCAAGACTCTCGGCAAAACCGGAACCGCTTCTCCAAACTCAACCGCTGCCGAAACATCACTCATACCCCCATTAAACTCTCTCTCTCTCTACAAAAATCAAGGGTCTCTTTTCCCCGCAAGGGCAAGAGTGCCGGAAAACAAGAAGAAATAGTGCCCCTCTATTACCGCGAACATTGTGAGAGGCGAAAAATTGGTGAATTTTTCGAATTAAGAGAGGGGTTAGGGGTGAGTTATCCCCACAACTTAAATAGCCCACCGACGGACAGAAGTATTCCTAACCCCAGCCAGCCCAAAACAAAGATTACTACTGCGTTTAATATCCAATCCAGCATTTTTTCTTCTTTGGGATCTAACTTCCCCCCTAACCGTTCCGAAGCCTTGGCGAAGGAGGGCCCAACCTTTGTTTTCTTAACTGCCATAACCCCAATATATATGTATCCAGGTTATAATTCAAGAGTGAAGAAAAGTACTCCTCCTGAACTGCGTTCTTCCCCCCCTGATTCAGGGGGGGACCGAGGGGGAGTGCTAAAAAACTGGAAACTATTACTCTTGCTCTCCTGCTCTCTTGCTCTCCTGCTCTATATTTTATGGGGCCTTCCCAATCCCCTCCGGCTATCTACTCATCCCGCTCCTGCCTCCACCAAGCTTTTAGACAGAAACGGCAAGCTGTTATATGAAGTTTATGCCGACCAAAGGCGCACCCCGGTCGAACTCAAATCGTTACCTAAATATGTCTGGCAAGCCACCCTGGCTACTGAAGACAAGGATTTTTACTCTCACTCTGGATTTTCCATCAGAGGCATCACCCGGGCCTTCATTAGTACTTTCTTCAGGCAAAAACTCCAGGGCGGCTCCACCATCACCCAACAGCTGGTCAAAAACGCTCTTCTTGAACCCGACCGCACCATTAGACGGAAAGTCCGGGAGTTTATTCTCTCTGCAGCTGTTGAGACCTTCTATAAGAAAGATCAAATCTTGGAGTTCTATTTAAACCAAGTTCCGTATGGCGGCACCGCCTACGGTATTGAAGCCGCCGCCCAGACATATTTTGGCAAACACGCCTCCGATCTCACTCTTTCCGAGGCCGCTCTCTTGGCCGGTCTTCCCCAAGCTCCCAGTTTTTACTCTCCCTTTTCCCGCCCGGAGCTGGCCAAACAGCGCCAAGAATACGTCTTGAAACAAATGTTAGAGGCCAAATTCATCGACCAAGACCAATGGCAAACAGCCAAAGACCAAGAGCTAAAGTATTCCCCGCCCCCTTCTCTTAAAGCTCCTCATTTTTCCCTGTGGGTCAAAGACTATCTGGTGCAAAAATATGGCCTGTCAAAAGTTGAAGAGGACGGCCTGACTGTCACTACTACTTTGGATTTTGACCTGCAAAAATTTGCTCAAGATGCTGTAGCCACTGAAGTTGCCCGTCTAAAATCAGCCCGGGTGGGTAACGGTGCAGTTTTGGTTACCCAACCTAAAACCGGTCAGATTCTGGCTATGGTCGGCTCCAAAGACTACTTTGATATTGCCGCAGACGGCAACGTCAATGTCACTCTCGCCCACCGCCAACCGGGATCAGCTATCAAACCCATTAATTACGCCCTTGCCATTGAACACCATATCTTAACTGCCAGCTCTGTCCTGGCAGACAAACCCACCTGTTTTTTAATTCCCGATCAAAAACCTTACTGTCCGGTTAATTATGACGGTCAATGGCACGGCCCCACTCAAGTTAGATTTGCTCTTGCCAACTCCTTTAACATTCCTGCTGTCAAGACCTTGGTTCTCAATGGTTTGGAAAACTTTGTCGCCTCCTCTTCTGCTTTTGGTCTGACTACCTTTACCGACCCCACCAAATATGGCCCATCAATTACTTTAGGGGGCGGTGAAGTGACCATGTTGGATCTAGCCACTGCATATGGAGTTCTGGCCAATACCGGCCAACGCATTTCGTTAAATCCCATTCTCAAAGTTGTCGATAGATCGGGCAAGGTCTTGGAAGAAACCCCCAAACTGCCCTCCAATACCCGGGTCATCTCTCCGGGTACTGCCTACATTATTTCTCATCTGCTCCTGGATAACGGTGCCCGGTCAGCCATGTTTGGCCCCAGTTCATACTTAAACGTCAGAAATCACCCTGAAGTTTCCGTCAAAACCGGTACTACCAACGACCGTCGGGATAATTGGACCATTGGCTACAATCCCGATATTTTGGTCGCCGTTTGGGTCGGCAACAATGACAATTCTCCCATGAGTGCCGTTGCCTCCGGAGTCACTGGTGCCTCCCCCATTTGGAACAAAATCATTTCATTCGCTCTCAAAGACACTTCTGCACATTGGCCAGTTCAACCCCCAGACGTCATTGGAGCTCTAGTCTGTTCTCTTTCTGGCCTCAAAGCTCCGGATTTACCCGCCGAAGCCTTGGCGCAGGCGGGCTGCGGCCCCCGGTACGAATATTTCTTAAAAGGCACTGTCCCCCCAGTGCAAATAGATTCCATCCGCAGAGACATTGCCATTTTCCGTCCCACTCAATCTCCCGCCACTTCCAAACAAATTACCGAACAAGCAGGAGAAGTGGAAATGCAAAACCACGCTGTAGTTTTTGATCCTTTGGGAGTTGCGCTTTGTCTGGATTGTGCCGGAGGCTATGGAGAAGCTGACAATATCCGTCTCGACCGCCACGGCCAAGCCGTAAAAAACTAGCTCTCAGAAATTACCACACCCTCACCCAACTTATCATTCAACAGTTCCTGACCAATAGTTAACGCCGGCCAAAAACCCAGCGCTACCAATTCCAGAGAACCAACCAAGGACAATAGTTCTCCTTGCATATCATCTCCAATAGTTATTCCCGACCCCTCCAATCCACTGTTCAACTTTCTTCTCTCAATCCTCACTTCGTCTGGCCTAGCCGCATACGCCCGATAATTCATACTCCGAAAACCCAAACTTACATCAAATTTAATGTGTGAATCGACTCCATCTATTTCCAGTTTTCCCTTTTCTCCAAAACTCAAAGCTTTCACTCCTATCACTCTAATTTTCCCTTCCCACCTCTTACTGCACGTCACGAACTGAAGAATCCTTCCATTAGACTCAACTATGTTTGCATATCCCATGTGGCCGCAAATATACTCCCGACCCCATATCTTGTCAATATTTGCCT
>JBBUDC010000101.1:0-4727 GCA_038057495.1 Patescibacteria group bacterium | reverse complement strand
CCGCGTTTCACCCGAGCATTACCCCGGTTCGTCACTGTGGCCCTATCTAGCGCTTGCGCGTCCCGGCTTACACCGAGCATCTTGCTACTTTGCTGTCTGGACTTTCCTCACCACGTCGCCCTTGCGGGCTATGAGGCGTAGTCATCCATCCTCCAGATTGACACTGTAATTATATCACGCCCTATAATACTCTAGGCCTATGGTCTGAATGACAATGATCAGAGGAATGGCCAATACTGCCCCAGCAGGACCGGCTAGTTGAAAACCAGTCATTAGTCCGAGAATGCTAATTAAAGGATTGACTCCAACTGCGGCCTGCATGATCCGGGGAACCAGAAAATTATTTTCGACGATCTGAACCAAGAAATACAACGAGGCGGTAGCCAGAGCTGTGACAGGACTTAGGGTGAGGGCAATGAGTACTGCTGGCACTGCAGAAATAACGGGGCCAATGTTGGGAACAATTTCTAGAATTCCGGCCAAAATGGCCAGCGGCAGAGCAATATCAATGCCTAAGAAAAGTAGTCCTACATAAGTGAGAGTTCCTACCGCAAACATTAAAAACAGCTCTCCCCGTCCCCAGCTGCCTACCCTTTTTTCGATATCTAAAATTGTTTTAGAAATTTTGGCATTCAGATATTTGTCGATGAGATTCTTACGTTCTAATAAAAGGTAATAAGTGATAACCAGTGTAGTAAACAAAGCTAAAACGTTGCCAAAAATACTGAAGGTAAATCTAAGCAGATTTTCCGGAAGGGCGCCAATTTGAGAAAGCAGCTCCCGGGTAATAGCCTGCTGATTGCTATTGAAAAACTCAACATGAGAAAGAGCAACTGGCAGGCGGATGATCAGATGCCGGGTTTGGTCGATTAAGGGGGGAATAATCCCAGCCAATCCCAGACCAATGAACAGCCAAAGAATGATGTAGGCTATTAAAATGGCTAGTCCCCGTGAAAGACGCCATTTTTCAAAAAGGTCTACTAAGGGATTTAAGGCTGCCATGAGAATAAGGGAGACAAAAACCGTGAGAAGAATGTTTTTAACTTGCCAAATGAGCCACAGCGAGAGAACAAACCCCACGGCAAAAACAATGGTCTTGTAGGAAATTTCGATCTTTCGGGGCATAGTTAATTATACCAGGAGCTGACAAGTTTAAGTGCTTGAGTCTGCCAACCGTCTACGGCAATATCAAACCAAGTAATATGGGGTTGTTTTTTAAACCAGACTACTTGTTTCTTCATGATGTTTACTTCTTTGGTTTCAAAAGAAGCATTTAATCCTCTGTCTGCCACCCGCCGGCGTATTTTTTCTTGTAAAAATTCTCTTGAAGCTGTTAATCCAATCTGCAAGTAACTCACCCCCTGCCCCTCTCTTGATTCAAGAGAGGGGGGTGACTTTTGAATTTCTATTGCTCTGATTAATCTTCTGGGATTTTTGCTGTCTGACTGGTTCATAGACATGGCTTTTTTCAAATCGATACTCTTTAAATAATCAAACAGCTCTTGGACAGATTTGTTTTCCCATTCTTGGCGTAACTTTTTATCAAAAGGCACGTCAATATCTGGCAAGTCTTGCACCAGTGATTTGATATACAATCCGGAACCTCCGACTACAATGGGTAATTTGCCCCGGGATAAAATGTCCTTGATTGCTTCTTGGGCCAGGCGTCTCCAGGCAGAAACACTAAACTCCTCGCCTGGTTTTAATATATCTAATAACCAAATTTTTGAATTTCCAAGAAGATTTTTGTCTTTACCAGTTTCAAGATCCCTTCCCAAATAAACCTGTTGAGAATCGGCAGACACCAATTCGCCGTTAAATTTCCTGGCCAGGTCTAGAGCAAATTTAGTCTTTCCGGTGGCAGTGGGACCACAAATAATAAGAACTTTGTTCATGAGCTGGCACTTTGATACTGACGCAGTGAATAGTGCCAAAATTTCAGTGATAGGTATAGAGATAGGCCTCCGAAAACAAATGAGACAACTACCAGCTGCCAACTCAAAAGTCCAAACAAAACTTTGGCCGGATATGTAAACATGATTCCAACCGGAATCACAAAAGTAAGAATTGATCTGATGGGATTGGTAAACATGTCCACCGGGATGCGCATGAGGGCGGTTAAATCCCGGAAAATCATGACCAGATGATCCACTGAGAAAGTGATGATGCCAATCCCCAGAACAAGAATATGAAAAGCGGCAGCGATAAGCAAAGAATTGATAATCATAGCCAAAAATAAAATAATCTGAAGCCATGAAGGATGAATGTAGGTATTGGCTACGTAAATAGTGGTAGCAACAATAATCAGCAAAACACCAAAGTCTATGAAATCAGGTCCGCCAAAAAGCGATCTGATAATTGGACTAAAAGGTTTGGTGAGTACAGCATCAAATCCTCCGGTAACAATTAGAGAGCGGAAGCGGTAAACCTCGCGAAACATCATTTGGGCAGTGGTGTCGATAACGTTAAAGATTAAATAAAATAAGAGCATCTGCTCCCGGGAATAGCCTTTTACTGAGGAAACGCCATTAAAAAGCAGGATCAAGAAAAGCAAGAATAAACCGTAACGGACTAGTTTACTGAAGAAAAATAGCAAAAAAACAGGAACATTGGAGAGAACCTGTTGCAATGAGTTTGCAGAAAAACGGACAATGACGCGGAATGTTTTCATATACCTACTGCAGCATAATTTTTAAGACCTTTTTTCCAAACTTTCATGACAACGTAGTACCAGAATCCCAACATAGCCATTGACTGAAGAAGAATTTTTAATGCGGTTATGAGATCGACCCGGCCAACAAGAATAGCAATGGGATAATAAATCATATATGGGAAAGGGGTGAATTGAAGAAAGGTCATAACCGATTTGGGTAGAAGATCGAGGGGAAAAATGCTGCCTGCCAACACATCCATAAAAACTAAAATTATAAACATAAATCCCCAGGTATTTTCCGGGGTCCAAAAGGCTACGGAAATTGCGAGTTTTGTAATAACGAAATAAATAAGAGCCGAAATAATTGTCAGAAAAATTCCCAAGAGTAGCTGGGTTGGAGATTGAGAAAAATAAATTTGGGGCTTAAAGAGAAACCAGAGCAAGCTAAACTCGAAGACGGCAAAAAGCATGTTCAGAAGTTTGCTGGCCCAGTCCCGGGTAAGCCAGTAACTTAAGTAACTTATGGGTTTGACGAAAAAATTATTTAAGGTCCCGTTGGAAATTTCCCCTCCTACGTTGTCGTTAGATGGGGCAGACATGACAAATGAAGTAACCAGCAGAACCAGAAAGACGTAGGCCATCATTTGCTCTTTAGAATAGCCAAAGACATTGGAGTTGGAAGAAAAAACACTGTGCCAGAGAAAATAAGTCATGAGAATCCGCAGGACATTCCGAAAGCGCCAAAGGATGAAGTTTAAGCGGTAGACAAATTCGTTTTGAAAAGATTGCTGAAAGACTATCCAGTACTTCTTCACGCTAAATCGCGACCCGTGAAGACCTCGCGAATAATATCTTCGATTTGAGGCTCTTCAATATTGAGGTCGGCGACAGGAAAGTTTTGCAGGAGTTCTGATGCGGCTAATGACGCTGAAGCCCGCTTGACGGAAATAATGGCTTTGGGGAATTCAAATTCTTTGACGACTCCAATATCATTGAGATCCTCTTTATCAACTTTTTTACTAAAAACAACTGTTAATAATTTGTGGTTGGCAAACTTCTTGATAATTTCATCAAGAGCGCCGTCAAATAATATCTTGCCCTTATCTATAATAATGATTCTTTTACACAGTTCTTTGACGTCGTCCATGTAGTGAGAGGTAAGAATGACGGTGGCATTGTAGCGCTTGTTGTATTCTTTAATAAAATCACGCATTTTTTTCTGCATGACTACATCAAGTCCAATAGTGGGTTCGTCCAAGAATAAAATTTTGGGAGAGTGAATGAGGGCGGCAATCAGCTCCATCTTCATCCTTTGTCCTAGAGAAAGTTTTCTAACCTGAACCTTGAGGACATCTTGGACTTCTAGCAGTTCAACTAACTCGTCTAAAGTCTTTTTGTACTGCTCATTGGGAACTTCGTATATCTCTTTATTAAGGATAAAAGACTCAATGGCCGGCAGATCCCACCAGAGTTGATTTTTTTGACCCATGACCAGAGAAAACTGTTTTTGGAAAGCAGGCTTCCTGTCCCAGGGAGTGTAACCCAAAACTGAGACTTCTCCGGAAGTAGGATACAGCAGTCCTGATAAAACTTTGAGGGTGGTAGTCTTGCCGGCTCCGTTGGGACCAATAAATCCAATCAACTCCCCTTCTTCAATAGTGAAACTGACGCCGTCTACGGCTTTGACGTCGTAATATTTGCGCTTAAAAAGAGACCGGATAGATCCAGCTAACCCCGGCTCTTTCTGGTGAACCTTGTAATATTTTTTAAGCTTGGAAACGGAAATTATTGAAGACATGGATCAATTTTAACACACGTAACTCACCCCTAACCCCTCTCTTAATCTAATAGAGGGGCACTATGAGCTGGCGGAGGAGTAGTGACGGAGAGAATAATTTTGCAGGAGTGTACTGTACATAAGAGCGGTTTCGCTATCTGTAATCGCTTTGGAAATTTCTTTGAGAATTTTTTGGATGTATGGCTGGGTGGATTGTATGTCTATTTCAAGTACACGTTTTTCGGCCTCTGCAGAGAATTTGTTTGCGGCTTGTGTTGAACCACGATGCCGCAGAAG
>JBBUDC010000100.1:0-7708 GCA_038057495.1 Patescibacteria group bacterium | reverse complement strand
CAACAGTCATCTTAAGAGGATGCTGCTCTACCGTTGAGCTACGAGCCCCTGGTGCCCTCGGGAGGAATCGAACCTCCATCTTCTTCTTAGAAGGAAGTTGCTCTATCCATTGAGCTACGAGGGCTTTATCCCCTTCAATTTTACTACACAACCCCTATCCGGTCACTTCATCCTTCATCATCGTCAGATACTGCACCCAATCGTCCAGAAATCTCAAAATTATTTTAAAAGGAGCTTCGAGGATGAAATCAAAGGCAAAAACCAAGACATTTAGCTTACTAAGCCCCTGACTCATCTTGTTTCCCGTAGACAACACGGGTAACAGCACCATGTCCCATAGGGTGGTTCCTGGCCTGCCGGAGCGCACTCTATACACCTGGGCGGATTGGCGGATCCGGTAAGCAAAAAAGGCTACTACGCACAAGAAGAATACAAATATGCCTTGGCTGGCAATACTAAAATGCAAAACGGTCAGTAAATAAAAGATACCTCCAAAAATAACCACAAACATCACTGTATAAAGGGCTGTAAAAATTAAATACCAAAAACCAAATTTCTTGGTAGGCTCCACCTCCCATGATTCGTCCTCAATTCCCACCACATCAAATTCACTCATTACTCTCCATGTTCTTTCGATTAACCTTTCTTGTTCAGACCTGTTTGGAAAACCAATCCCTGTTGTCGACAACCACATCAAAATGGGAGGAAAAATCAAATTTACAGCTACTGGAATTTTAGCAATTTCACCATACAACAATCTGTCTAAGGGTACTTCAATTCCAAATCCAAAGATCATTTTTGTCAAAAACACGTAAATAATACTTCGGGTAGCGGCAGTAGAGATTCTTCCCGATGCGTGCCTCAATTGCACAATTAACACTTCCTTACCTCGAAGCTTGAATAATTCCTCATTTCCAATTAACTCCTTAAATTCGGAAGGGTTCGAAAAATATATGTCTCGAAGCAGTACCAAGGAAGACATATTTTCTCTCACAAACCTCATCAATCTGTGCATGAGTCTGTGGCTTTTGGCCAAATTAAATAATCTGTGTGCTTCCTTAAAATCTCCCACGATTTTTAAAATATGATACGCCACCTGTTGATCGTCCGATTGAGAGTAGACCCGGTCAACTGCTACAAACAACAACAAATCAATTATTTCTTCGGTTAATTTTACTTTTTGCCGCAGTAGCTGGAAGGCAAAATTAGTAAACAGCCGGTAGTCAACGTTTAGGTTAAACAGCTCCTCAATTTCAGCCGAAGCCATCCCCACAATCCAATCGTAAGGCAATCCGCTGTCCAAGTTGCCTACATACTTACTCATGACTTTCTTTAACTCGTCTTTAGATACCAAATCTACTTCAGCTTTAGACAAATATCTGGCCCAGGACAGCTCCCTTAGTAGATGATCTGCCAATACGTCTACATTCCGGTCAAACATTATGTGGCGTTTTAAAATCCGTTCAGTGGCCGCCCGTCTGATCAGATGATCAGCTCTGTATTCTAATGCATTTCTGGCCCGTTCGTAGGCCTTTGCCAATACCGTAATCACACCCTCTTTCCCGTCTTCAGAAAGCTTGACATCTGTTTTTCCCAAGCTCAAAGCCTGCAAAAAAGTGTCCACTTGTTGGTGCATATGTGCTCATTATAGTCATGTTGGTATAACTAATACCAGTATCTTAAAATCTCCAGGGATAACATGGATGATGTTGACAGTTCGAACAGCGCTTACTATACTAGTATAACAAGTGAACTGTGACAAAAAATAGAGAAAGATTAGATAAGGCTGTAAACTTAAGAAAAGAGGGTAGAAGTTATTCAGAAATAAGTTTAGTGACCGGCATTGCTAAAAGTACATTAAGTGACTGGTTTTCGAAAGAACAATGGTCACAATCAGTCAAGGTAAATTTGAATAATAAATATTCACCGAAGAATAGAGCCAGAATTTTGTTAATGAATAAATCCAAAACACTCAAAAAAGAGGGGAGATATGATACATATCAACAAGAAGCCGTTTTTCAGTATAGGAAAATTAAAAGAAATCCATTATTTATTGCTGGGATTTCGATTTACTGGGGGGAAGGAGAAAAGTTTAATACCGGACGAGTATCAGTCATAAATACAGATACTGAAATGATGCAAGTAATGATCGCTTTTTACAGGAAAATATTGAAAGTTCCAGAAAGCAAAATTAGGGCAGGTCTTTTTGTCTATGAAGATTTAGACCCAACTAGGGTGCAAAGTCATTGGGCTAGCTTGTTACAATTATCACAAAATCAGTTCATTAAGACACATATTTTACCGGGCAAACGGAAACCCGGAAAAAAAAGATCAGTTTGGGGAATGTGTAATATTTATGTTTGCAGTACTGAATTAAAAATAAAAATGATGCGATGGATAAAAACATTTGCCTTGGAATACTCAAAAAATTGATATAATTAATCAGTTCTACCTACTTATCTACCAAACTGCGGGATTAGTTAATCGGTATAACTTCACTTTTCCAAAGTGAAATGAGGGGTTCGACTCCCCTATCCCGCTCAACATAAAATCTCTGCCTCCGTAGCTCAACGGATAGAGTATCCCGCTTCGGACGGGATGGTGGAGGTTCGATTCCTCCCGGAGGCACATCAAAACGACTTTTTAAAATTCGTTAAACTTTCAGGATCCTTTATGGAAACAGATACGATCTGGCGGTTAAACTTCGATAAATTTTTAATATGAGCTTTTAAAACGCTTGCTGTTACCAGATCTGTTTTGGTTAAAACTATTACTTCGGGCTTATCAACCAAATGCTCTCCGAATTTTTTCAGCTCACTGGTGACATTTTGATAATCTTTTGCCACATCACTGCTATCACAAGCAATGCAATGAAACAACAGGCTTACTTTTTCAATGTGTTTAAGAAATTTTATGCCCAACCCCCGGCCAACAGATGCTCCTTCAATCAAACCCGGAATATCAGCAATAATCTGGCCATTGAGAACTCCTAAATTTGGTTCCAGCGTGGTAAAAGGATATGCTCCTATTTGGGCTTTGGCATTGGTCAGTTCGTTTAATAAGCTGCTTTTACCGGCATTGGGTAAACCGATAAATCCGTATTTAGCTATCAGTCTAAGACTAAATCTGGCTTTTATTGATTGACCCAAAAGCCCAGGCTTGGGGCGGAAATTGGCTCCCCGGCTTCCCAGACCTCCCTTACAGAGTAAAAACCGTTCCTCAAGTTTATCCATCTCCCGGATAACATTGTTAGTTTCAGTATTTATGATGGCGGTTCCCAAGGGTAAGACAATATCGACATCACTTCCATTTTTACCCGTACGGTTATTTTCTCCTCCCCGGCCTCCATCTCCGGCCTTGATCTCCTTAATCCCTACAAATTTATTTAAAGCAGAAAGATCAGAAGTTGCCGATACATATACATTACCCCCACGGCCACCGTCGCCCCCGGTTTGCGCAGACCGAAACACTTTTTCTGGTCCGCACTTTCCGGCTCCTCCCTGCCCAGCAGTTATCTTAATGTTAATTTCGTCTACCAGCATTTTATTGGGGAGATGTAGGGGAGTCGGACCCCCATTTCTAGCTCCACAAGCTAGCGTGTTACCGCTACACCAACATCTCCGTGGTCGGGGTGCAGGGAATTGAACCCTGTGCATCTCGGTCCCAAACCGAGCATTCTACCGATGAATTACACCCCGTCTCGCTTCGCTCGACGTAAACTTTCACCTTGCTTGGCGTAAAGTTTCTATCAAAGCCAGCTTCTTAATTCTACCCCATCCTTTAATTTCTTTCTCTCTTTTGGCAGCTGATGACTTATCCAAATGAGTTTCCCAGTAGACCAATTTAACTGGAAGTTTCCATTTGGTAGCAATTGATTTACCGTGATTATGTTCAGAAACTCTATTTTTAAGGTTCCAGGTAATACCTGTGTAAAAACTTTTATCAACACATTCAACTATGTATAAAAAATGAGCCATAGTAGAGTTTACACTGAGCTGATCGCAAACTGCGAAGTGTGCCGGGAGCGGGACTCGAACCCGCATGAACTTGCGCTCGAGGGCTCTTAAGGCCCTTGCGTATACCATTTCGCCACCCCGGCCTACCTTGCAAGTCAAGCTAATAAATCTAGCAGACTTTCTTTATTAAACCTGACTTTTAAGTATTTCTCCAGATTTCTAGCCTCAATTCTAGTCCTAACTTCTTGAACAAACAACAATAAAAAAGGCTTATAAGGTTTTGTGGATCTTACGTTTCCCAAATTATGTTCAGAGATTCTCTTCTCTATATTTGTTGTAAAACCAACATAACACCAATTTTTCAAGGTACTTCCAATGAGATAAACATAAAATGTCATTGCGTATACCTGCTCGCGCAGGCGAGCCATTTCTTGCTTGCGCAAGCAAGCGCCACCCCGGCCAATTTGCAATTAGCTATTGGCAACCAGCAACTAGAAATTGATAGCTAGATTTTATCATTGTTAAGCTTTCTTATTAAGCCGTTTAACAGTTTTCCAACGGTATCGCAATTTTGAAAAACACTCTTTAATTCGACTCTTTTATAAATGTGTTCGATAAATTTCAAAATTGAAATCGTCTCGTAGAGAGATTTTCTAGATATATGCAAAAATCGCAAGAATTCCTTGTCATTTTCTGCACCAGAACCCTCAGCAATATTAAATAAGATCGAAGAAACGGCTCTTCTTAGCTGATCCGATAGGCCACTTCGTTCATAGTCTGGTAAGGTATTGGCTATCCCATAACAAATGGTGGCTAGTTTTATTCCCTCTTGCCATACTTGTAGTCCTTCAAATTTATACATAGGTAGTTCTAATTGCTAAATGCTAATGGCCAATTGCCAAATTGTGGACGATGAGGGATTCGAACCCCCGGCCTGTGCAATGTGAATGCACCGCTCTAACCAACTGAGCCAATCGTCCGGCTTGCACTGAGCAAAGTCGAAGTGTGGGCGAAAGAGGAGTTGAACCTCCACGGCCTTGCGGCCACTGGCTCCTGAAGCCAGCGCGTCTGCCAGTTCCGCCATCCGCCCAAACCGAACTAATTGTACTATAAAGCTTAATTGATTTCATTCGGTAGACGCTATATACTTGAGAAATGAACTGGACGAGTGATTTTGCATATGTTGTTGGTTTGATTACAACCGACGGTTGTTTATCCAAAGACGGAAGGCATATAGACTTTACATCAAAGGATCTGGAACAGGTAAAAAATTTCGTCAGAGCTTTAAACCCCAAAATCAGAATCACGTCAAAAAAAAGTAGTACCGGTATCGTTTATCCTCGGGTCCAGTTTAGTGATGTCAACCTTTACAGATATCTGATATCCATTGGCCTGCATTCAAATAAATCAAAAACACTCAAAAGTATTCTTGTTCCGGATATTTTTTTTGCGGATTTTTTAAGAGGATGTTTTGATGGTGATGGGTGCACCTACTCGTATTGGGACAAACGGTGGAAATCCAGTTTTTTGCTTTACTTATCATTCGTTTCAGCAAGCCTAGATTTTCTCAAATGGTTACAAGGAAAAATTGAGAATCTTTATAAAGCCAAAGGCACTATAAAAGACGATGGCAAATCAGCATTTCAATTAATTTTCGCTAAAAAAAGCTCCTTAATCATAATCCGCAAAATGTATCATTCACCAAAAGTTACATGCTTAACAAGGAAAAAGTCCAAAATCAGCAAATCATTAGGTATAATTAGAGGACAAAGCCGGAGTGGAGAAACTGGTATACTCGCTACCTTGAGGTGGTAGTGCTGTAAAAAGCGTGCGGGTTCGAATCCTGTCTCCGGCACTTTGTTATAATTTCCAAATGACAGGCCGAGGTACGACTATACTGTATCTCAGCTCGTTACTTGCGAGGAACATCCTCGCCGAGGTAGCCAAGATGGTCAAGGCGCTTGTCTGAAGAACAAGTTATGTCAGTTCGAGTCTGACCCTCGGCACCAATTCGCGGGTGTAGTTCAGTGGTAGAACACCAGCTTGCCAAGTTGGTTACGGGAGTTCGATTCTCCTCACCCGCTCATATATGAATCGTCTATTATGGATAGTCTCATTCTTAATTGGGGTGCCCAGCACTCTTGTGGCTTCTGTTCTTTTTTTTCTTACCATCTCAACAACTGTCAAACCAGCTCCTGTTCCCGCAGTTTTGTCTTACAGTACCTCCCGGATACTGCTACCCAACTCTCTCTCCACCCCATCTTTATCGACTTTCGTGTCTTTAGCTGATGCCAGACCCCAAATTCTCAAAAATTATTTATCTCGTTACAACTCTCCTCTAGAGTCTTTTTCTCACTATTTAGTCTCCACCGCCGACAAATATTCTTTAGACTTCAGACTCCTAGTTGCAATCGCCCAACAGGAGTCAAATTTATGTAAACGCATTCCTGATAGATCTTATAATTGTTGGGGTTTTGGCATTTACGGGGATAAAGTTACCCGATTTGATTCCTACGAACAAGCAATTGAAATTGTTTCTAAAACTCTAAAAGAAAAATATGTCGACAAAGGCCTTAATACTCCTGAAGAAATTATGGCTAAATATACCCCACCGTCTGTTGAGATTGGAGGACCCTGGGCCCGGGGCGTCAACCAATTTTTGGCTGAAATGGAATAATTTATGGCTACCTCATCATACTACAACGATCCCGACTTTTCCTACACCAAATATTGGCAGGGCAGGGAGTATGAGCACCAAAGTGAGGTTATAGCCTTAAACAAGCTTCTTAAGGGCTCACATTTCACTTCCGGGGCAGATATCGGTGGGGGATATGGCCGCCTTATTCCCACCCTGGCTCAATATTGTCAAAAAGTTGTCCTCGTCGAGCCTTCTCTTAAACAACGGCTCCAGGCCAAAAGCATTAAATCTCAAGCTGGCACCTCTACTGCTACCAATTTACCAGACTCTAGCCTTGATTTTGCCTCCATAGTTCGGGTCCTCCATCATTTACCAGACCCTCTTCCCACCTTGCACGAGTTGCACCGTATTCTCAAACCTAACGGCGTATTAGTTTTAGAATTTGCCAATTCACTTCATTTTTTGGCCAGATTCAAAAGCTTAATTACCGGACAGGCCATCTCCAGGCTACCCGTCGAACGCCGCCGGCCCGTAAATATCCGTCGTAGGTCAATTCCCTTTGTTAACCATCATCCGGAAGTGATTTTTAAGCTGCTTTCTACTTCTGGGTTTGTGATTAAAAAAACCCTTTCAGTTTCTAATTTTCGCTCACCCTTTCTGAAAAAAATTCTCCCACTCCCGGTTCTTTTATTTTTGGAATCTATTTTCCAGTCTCTAGTATCTAGTATCTACTTCGGACCCAGTATCTTCGTTTTAGCAATTAGAAAATGGTGAGCGTAGTCGAACCATTGACATTTCGGAAATCCTATAGTACACTTCAAAACAGGTCCTGCGGCTCCGATTAACATCGGAGCGGTAGGATTCTTTAAAAGCCTCGGCATCGGGCAGGAGCCGGGGCTTTTTTGATGGTAAAATATGACTATCATGCCCTCGTGGCGAAATGGCAGACGCGCATGCTTTAGGAGCATGTCTTCGCAAGAAGATAGAGGTTCAACTCCTCTCGAGGGCACAAGGGGTGGAGCCTGCCTGCCGGCAGGCAGGGTTCAAGTCCCTCTCGCCGCACAAGCTTGCCTGCGCAAGCAGGTGATACAATAATCATATGTTGCTGCCCGTA
>JBBUDC010000099.1:0-6955 GCA_038057495.1 Patescibacteria group bacterium | reverse complement strand
GCATCGAAATACTCGGCAACTCTGGCGTCAATTCTGGGCACATATTCTTTCAAAAGCTGTACCGCAGAATTCACGCCACTCTCTCCTTCAGCGCCTGGTAAAACCGCTCCATATACCATTTGGCCTTCTCCCAATTTTTCTTGGTTACTTCGACATTGGCCAAATACGCCAAATGGGCGCTCTTGGCTGCTTGAAATGTCGAGAATCTGAATTTTTCTGCCAGATACTCCCGCAGACTTTCCTCGCTGCCATGCTTCCATAAATCAATTTCAATTCTGGCAATTACTTCCGGCTCAAAGGCCAATTTCAAAGTCTTTTGTAGTATTCCATACAGCCCTTCCAAAGCTACTTTGGCCTTGTCCCAGTCTTTCTCTTGACCATGTACCAAAGCCTTGGCCATGGCCACTCCAGCCTCTTTGGCTAGAGCTTTTGATAATCCATAATGTTCTTTTACATATCTAATCACCAAATCTCTAAACTTTTCTTTTTCTCCAATCGACAACTGATGCCGGAAGCGTATCTCCAAATCTGCCACCAACCCCGGGTCAAATTTCAAATGTTCTTCTGCATCATTGGCTCCAAATCTTCTGCGTCTGCGGGAAAAATCCAAAATTGCTTCTCTAAGCATCTCCGGAGAAAAATCCGGCAAGTGATCTTGCACAAAATAATATTCTGCATAATCTAGCTGCCAGGGAAGTAGCCCCGATGTCCTCTGCTCTCCAGAAGTTCTGATAAACAAATCCACATACGGATATGCCTGATCAGCTGTATCCAAATACTTCTCGAAACTCTTAGCGTCAATCTTAATATCTTCATCTCTTAATCTCTTAATCACTTTATTAACTGCTCTAATGATCTCGTCGTGCCCTCCATAATCCAAAGCAATATTAAATACATGTTCGTCTCCGTACTTCTTCGTCTCTTTCTCCAGTCTGGCAATATGCTCTATGGCGTCTTTGGGCAGCCGGTCTTTTCTGCCCAAATGAACTAACCTCACTTTTTCTTTGTGCAAATCCGGCTCCATTTCATCCAAACCGTGTCGCAGCAGTTTCATAATTTCTTTAATCTCCACTTCGGATCTCTCCCAGTTCTCGGTAGAAAACGCCCATATCGTAAACGTATGTACTCCCAAATCCCGGGATGCTCGAGATAATTTCTTCACAGCTTCGTACCCAGCCGCATGTCCTTTCCAAGGCTCCAGCCCCCTCGCCCTGGCCCACCTGCGGTTGCCGTCCAAAATCATGGCGATATGGTTTGGTACTTTTGTGCCTTTGGGCAACTCAATCATACTCATCATTATACATTAGACGTTCTTCCTTACAAATCCCCACGACCGTAATTATTTGTAAGAAAGCTATAGGTTAAATATTTTCTTCAAATCCGCCTCGTTTTCTATTTTTTCCAAAAGCCCCAACTTCACCCCATGCGGAATATCCAATACTTCCCGGATATAGGCCGCCTCCTCCTCGCATGGATATGGACCCACCCACACGCTCTCCTGCATCCGGTACAGCCCCAGTTTTTTCAAATACTTACGCAGCAAATCTCTCTTCTTCCGATCCACCTCCGCCACGTCAAAAAACACCATCCGCCACTTGCCGTCCCATTTTCCTCCCTTTGATTGCAATTTTTCCAAATCAAAAAACAATAGCCGCTTCTTCCCCTCTTGGGAAATCTGCACCACTGTCCCCTTTTCCGTTTCCATCTTTTTTACCCATCCCCGGCGCAGCAATCCCTCCACTGTCCTTTCAATTTGTGAAGGAAAATAATCCTCCCAGGGCCTAATATGCTGTGGCCCCCAACGTGCCAGTTTCCACATCTCGTACCGGTCCAAAAGCAAAAAGTCTTTCTCAATATCCCCAATCAATTTCAGCATCCCTCTTAAAGTAATTGCTCCCATCCTTACAAATTACCACGACCGTGTATATTTGTAAATCGTCAATATGCCAAGGCAAACAGCCACTTGTATTTGGCAACTTTACCACAATACACACACTTCCCACTCTCTTCTTTGGCATCCACAGGCAAACATCGGGTTGACGCCTTTGTTTCTTCTTTGATTCTAGTCTCACACTCCGCATTCTCACACCAAAATGCCTTGATAAATCCCCTCTTGTTCTCCATTGTCTCCTTAAATTGCTCGTAATCTGCCACCTCGTGCGTATTCTCTGCCAAAAACTTTTCTTGTTTGGCCAACATATCATCTTGAATCTGGTCCAGTATCCCTTTCACTTCTCCCTCAACTACTTCTCCAGTATCTCTTCTCACCATCCTGAACTTACCGCTGGCCATCTCCTGCTTACCCACCTCAATTCTTAACGGCACTCCCCGCAATTCCCACTTATTAATCTTGAAACCCAACGACTCTCCTTCCCTAGTATCCACTTTCACCCGTACATCTCCCAGCTCTCCCGATAACTTTTTAGCTGCTGCCAATACTTCCTCATCCTGAGTTACTGGAATAATTACCGCTTGAGTCGGGGCCACTTTAGGAGGCAAAGTCAGTCCTGCGTCATCGCCATGAGCCATAAGCATAGCCCCAATCGACCGAGTGGAAAATCCCCAGCTATTCTGCCATACAAACTGGTTCTGACCCTGCTTATCCTGAAACTTAATATTTTGGGCTTTGGAAAAATTTTGTCCTAGGTCGTGACTGGTGCAACCCTGCAAAACTTTTCCTTCCGGCATCAAAATCTCATAGGTCAAAGTAGCATCCCCTCCGGCAAACTTTTCACTTTCTGACTTTGTTCCAATTACACCCGGCAAAGCCAAGAAATCCTTATAGATTTTTGCGTACATCTCAATCCCCCACTGAACTCTCTCCTGAGATTCTTCGTGGGTCGCGTGCGCACAATGCCCCTCCTGCCACAAAAATTCAGTAGTTCTTAAAAACAAATACGTCCGCTTCTCCCACCTAACTACGTTATTCCATTGGTTAATTAAGACTGGTAAATCTCGCCAAGACTGGATCCATCTGGCATACGCTTGGTACATAATCGTCTCGCTGGTCGGCCTGACCACCAATCTTTCTTTCAGTTCCTCCCCTCCTCCAATCGTCACCACCGCTAGTTGCGGTGCAAATCCCTCCACATGCTCCTTTTCTTTGTGCATCAGCGACTCCGGAATAAACAACGGGAAGTAGGCATTCTCTACTCCGCTTTTTTTAATCTCTTTATCCATTGCCTGCTGAATCAACTCCCAAATCCCATATCCGGCTGGCCGAAAAATCATCGTCCCTTTAGCAGGGCCATAATCGGCCAATTCAGCCAGGAGCACCACCGCGTTATACCAATCCGACAAACTCTCGCTTTTTTTGGGTAATTGTCTTTTAGTAAAAGCCATATAAAAACCTCGTCTCCACCCAGAATACCATATTCTGGAATTCTAGTATTGACGAAACCCCTCCCCCAAGATATACTCCAAACTAATGCAAATCCCAGCCAGCAATTTTTATTATTTCTTTACCTCGCAAGTGCGGGGTGCTTTGGGTAGCCTAAACTAATAACCTTATACCCAAAAGCCACAAACCCCGCAGCGGCGGGGTTTTTTTATATGACCAAACCTCAAAAATTTAAGCAGCTGCTCACCAAACCCGGGTCCGTCCTCCTGCCGGTCGTCCACGACTGTCTGGTCGCCAAACAGGCCCAATCCATCGGCTTTGAGGCTGTCTCCGTCGGCGGATTTGCCGTCTCCGGAGTTTATCACGGCCTCCCCGACGTCGGCCTCATCGCCCTCAATGAAATGGTCTCGGCCGTTAAAAACATCGTCTCCAGCGTCGATATTCCCGTCTTTGCCGACGCCGACGGCGGATACGGCAATGCCAGAAACGTCGCCCACTGTGTCCGGCAATACGCCGCCGCTGGAGTGGCTAGCTTTTTTATCGAGGACCAAAAACACCCCAAGCGCTGCGGGCACATGGACGGCAAAGAACTGATTTCCCCCGCCGAAATGGTGGACAAAATCCAGGCCGCAGTCAGCGCCAGGCCGGACCCCAACTTGACCATTTGCGCCAGAACCGACGCCATCGCCGTCGAAGGTTTCTCCAAAGCCATCGCCCGCGCCCGCACTTACGTCAAAGCCGGCGCCGATATTATCTTCATCGAAGCTCCCCAAAATCTCAAACAGCTGCAAGCCATTCCCCGGCTCATTACCCAAGTTCCCTTACTGGTTAATATGCTGGAGGGCGGCAAAACTCCGTTACGCACCAAAAAGGAACTCGAAAACATGGGCTACAAACTCATCGCCTACCCCGTCACCACTTTGTTTTCGGCACTCCTGGCTTCCCAGCGCGCCTTATTGCGTCTTCATCAGACCGGTCGGACCGACCCGGCCAGCATGCTTTCGTTTCCCGAGTACAAACAGTTAGTCGAGCTGGATAAATATATATGACCAATATTGTTTTCTTAAACGGCAAATTTGTGCCTTACAAACGGGCCGTCGTCCCCATCAGCACCCACGCTCTGCATTACGGCACGGGCTGTTTTGAAGGTATCCGGGGTTATTGGAATTCAGAACAGAAAAAGCTGTATGTCTTCCGTCTGGCAGACCACTATCGCCGCCTGGCCAGATCATGCCGGACCTTGTCTATGCGTCTTCCGACCACAACCCCCCAACTCTGCCGCATTACTATCGAACTTTTAAAACGCTGCCGTCACAAAACAGGCGTCTACATCCGGCCCCTGGTTTACAAATCCGACCCTACCGTCACCAGATTTAATTTAAAAAAACTCGCCGATGGCTTTGCCATTCTTACTGAACCTCTAGGCCACTATCTTGACGTCTCTTCTGGAATAACCGCCATCACCTCCGTCTGGCTGCGCGTCAGCGCCCGCATGATTCCTCCGTTTGCCAAGCCCACCGGTATCTATCTCAATACTGCGCTGGCCAAAACCGAAGCCGAAAACCGAGGCGCCGACGAAGCCATTCTCACCAATCCTGACGGTTCCATTTCCGAAGGCAGCGCCGAAAACATTTTTCTGGTCAAAGCCGGTTGCCTTCATACTCCCTCCCTGGACCAAAATATTCTCGAGGGCATCACCAGAAACACTATCATCGAACTGGCTAAAAAAGAGCTGGGAATATCTACTATCCAAAGAAAAATTATGTCTGCAGAATTGACCACCGCCGACGAAGTTTTTCTCACCGGCACCGGCGCCGAAGTCACCCCGGTCATTGAAATTAACAGCAGAAAAATCGGCTCCGGCCGCGTCGGCCCCATCACCCGCCGGCTCCAAGACCTCTATTTCCAAATAGTTAACGGCCAAAATCCCAAATATGCCCGCTGGCTTAGTAAAATTTGATCCCAACAATTGACTCAAAATGCTTTTTGTTCCTGGTCACCAACTTCGCCTTCAACCGCTGGGAAGTCCCTCCGATCATCAAATCCGCCAAAGTCATCGCCCCCTTAAGCTTTCTTTTCATTCTCCCCAAAAACTCCGCCAATTGCTTATCGATAGAAACTATCTCGATATTCTCCAAGATATCTTCCAACAACTTCTCCTGTTCCCAGGTGTTTTCCCCTGCCCTAATCTCAAGCATTGTTACTGCCGAAATATACGCCTCGGCCCGCCCCTCGTTCAACAAGCTTTCTATTTCAACCAAAACCCCGTCCCCCGTCCGTAACAGATCCACAATCACGTCAGTATCCAACACCAACTTCACCATTTCACTCTTCTTTCCAAATTTTTCATCCACTTAACCTCACCCTTTCCCCTAAAAAACTCCCTATCATATTCAAATTCAGGAAACTTTCCCGCCGCCGCCCTAAGCGCCCTAGCCAACCTTTTGGACCTCTCTTTAGAATCATCAACCGCCTTGGAAATTTTTAGCATCTTTTTTCCCTCTTTCTCCACCTCAAACTCATATCCCTGCCTATCCACCAAATCAGCATACTCAAACAAATTATTCCTAAAATCAGTAATACTCACAGTCATAGTCATATGTACATAAGTGTACATTGTCTTGACAAAATGTCAATGTGCTAAAATCAAAATATGGACAAAATCGACGAACTTCTTACTCACAGCGTCGCCAATATTATTTTTTGACAATAAACATTCCCTCTAAGTCTTCTTTCTTCAGAAGCGTCGATTCGCTACAAAAACTAACCATGGCTACGCTGGGTTTATGAGAAAATCCCACATACTCCACAATTTTCCCCCGCTCCCGAGCCTTTCTGATAGCCGGCTCCAAGTCTGTGTCAGATGAAACCAAAATTATCCGATCACATAAGTTCTCGTACGCCGCTTCCATCATATCTACCGCGATCCGTACATCCACCCCTTTTTCGTGATATTTTCCGTCAGTTTTCAACAAATATCCAAGTTTATAAGTATACCCTGCATTCTTTAATCTCCCCAACAATTTTTGCTGTCCATCAAACAATTTTTCAGATTTTGGAGTTCCATCCTGTCTAACTCTTCCAATAAAATAACTCTTCTTCACTATTCTTCTATCTCTTGCTATAAATTTTGCAAGTTTTCCCAGGTCCAGATTCAAAAGATGGCCAATATTTAGCTCTTTAAGCTTGAAGTAAAAGTTGCTCCCATCGATGAAAATTGCCACTCTTTCAGCCATAAATAGAGTGTAGCACAAATAAAAAGCCTCGCAAATGTCTTTCGACCTCACGAGGCGGTTTAGTAATTCTTATTATAACCAATTGTTTGACAAAAGCAAGTGCTTGATATAAGATACCCATACAATTTACAACGCTGTGAAGCAGTGAACTAAGCAATAAGGGTGACATCAGAGATACCGCGGAGGCTGAAAGCGGGACGCACCTTAAAGCCGAAATTACCCTGCAGAGCGGATTCGACAAAATCGGATACGGGAAAAGCCCGAAACAGCTTACAGAATGTGTCGGAAACGGAGCATTCGATGAGTCCCGATGTCACGTCGGGAAAAGCAAGGTGGTACCGTCCTAATTGGGCCCTTGTAGGTTTTCAATTAATTTTGA
>JBBUDC010000098.1:4252-5658 GCA_038057495.1 Patescibacteria group bacterium | reverse complement strand
GGCCGCTTTTGCAACAGCTTTTTACCAAACCTACACCTGCCCCCGTTGACTACACCAAAGCAGTTCTTCCCGAAGCCGGCGTTCAATTACCCGTCACCTGGGGAGACCTGGGAGAAAAATTAGTCAAGACCGGAGTCATCGATTCTGCCAAATTTACCCCCATCACCGACCCCGGCCGGATTACTATTTCTGCCCAAAACGCTCAGGCTGTCTTAAACACTCTGTGGGCTTTTGGTCTGGCCAACAAAAATCCCATTTTAGATTCAGGTCCCATGGTCGACAAACAGTACGGCGGAGCTGCCAATTTTGCCTCGACCGGCGGCTGGACCATTGCCGTAGGCAACGCTATGAAGTATTACTCCAAATATGATTGGGTAGTCTTGACTGCTGATCAGCAGGCCATAGTGGAACGGGTCTCCAAAAATATCTACCGTCCCTGCTGTGATAATTCCACCTACTTTCCGGACTGCAATCACGGTATGGCCATGTTGGGGCTTTTAGAGCTTATGGTTTCTCAAGGGGTCTCTGAATCTGATATGTACAAATACGCTTTAGTAGTTAACTCATATTGGTTCCCTGATACTTATCTGACCATTGCCAAATATTTAGACAGTCAAGGAAAAACTTGGGTTAAAACAGATCCGAAAGAGATTTTGGGAGCTACATACTCCAGCTCCACTGGTTATCGGAAAATCCGTTCCCAAGTCGAGCCAGTGCAACAATCTGGTGGCGGTGGTTGCGGCATATGATCAAATTAGCAATAGCCGTCTTTTTAGTTGCTCTTGGTAGTTTTCTCTTGGGTAACAGCTTCAACAAAACACCTATCAACTTGACTCAAACCGAAAGTTCTGCCGAGGTTGACGTCTCTGCCTCGTACTCAGGTAACTTTCAGTTTGAAATTGCCCTCAATACCCATTCTGTAGACTTGTCTAATTTTGATTTTTCCCAATCGGTAATTCTCAAAACTAAAAACTATGAACTCAAATCTATTTCTGCCACTCCCGTTTCCGATTCTCCTCCTCATCACCGGACTTTTACGCTTACTTTTCCAAAATTTAATTTGCCAGTTACTCTCATTGTCAACAATTTGGGTGGGACTCCCGAAAGAAAACTTATTTTCGAAAGGGGGTGACAAATATAAAACACAATCCGCAAACAACTGCCAATGCTGTGGCTGCTACCACAGCTGTAGTATATCTAACCTGCCGCGCATTGGTTGGCATCTTCCCGGACATTTCCTTTGCCGTAGCCCAATCCTGGTTTCACGGCATAGCTCTTAGTAAACTAGGCTCCTGGAATTTGACTGCCGGCTCATTCTGGTTAGGTCTAGTTTCCTCCACGATAGGTGCGTGGATCATTGGCTATGTCTTTGCCACTCTTTACAACGCCTTTAGTAAAAAGTAGTC
>JBBUDC010000098.1:0-4152 GCA_038057495.1 Patescibacteria group bacterium | reverse complement strand
GGATCATTGGCTATGTCTTTGCCACTCTTTACAACGCCTTTAGTAAAAAGTAGTCTGGCTTTTGTGGGCATGTTGGGATTTTACTTTACCACCCTATCTATTTTGGGTGGAGGGTTTGCTTTTGCCTGGAGTCAATTTACCAGATACTGGTTTCTTATCTTGCCCATTACTTTCACTTTTGCTTTAAATGTTTCACTGATGACCGGAACCACCTCCGCAATCTCCATGGGCGCCTGCTGCGCTCACCACGTTGCCGAATTTCTGCCCTTCTTGGGCCTTTTCTCTGCCGCCTCGTTCCTTGTCCGTTATCAAATTCAATTTATGATTTTAACCCTAGCCCTTAATGTGTTTTTTCTGTTAAAATCTAGATTGCACTATGCCTGACGATCCCAAATTTCAACAATTGGTAGATAAAATAAAGAAACTCCAGGCGGGTAAGAATTACGACTTGTCGCTGGAAGAGGACTTGAGTATCGCCGTTATGAATCTGATTAGCTTGGAGGAACATTTTTTCTTCACTTCTCAAAAGACCGGCAAATCTGATTATTTGGATCTCCTGCAGGAGACCCGGGAAATCAGGAAATCTCTCTTGGCTAAAATGATTCCTCAGCATGAGGGAGAAACGTGGTGTATTACCAAACATTTATTAGCAGCCACTATGCGTTTGATCGAAGTAGGAACAAAGTATCAATCAGACGGCAAAAAAGCCGAAGCGAGTACAGCCTTTACTCAAGCATACAAAATTTACTCACTATTTTGGGCAGTCCGGCTTAAGCTTCTCAATCTCAAAGGCGTCAAAAAAATTGACAAGGCTTTGACCATTGAAGATCTGACTACCCAGTTAATTGATTGTTGCAAAGAATGAAATATTTATTTGGACTAATTGTCGTGGTTATCCTAATTTCTAGTATCTATTCTCTGGTATCTAGGAAACCACAATCTGTAAAAAATTATGACGGATTTGCCCAATGTCTGGCTGACAAAAAGTTAACCATGTACGGAGCTTACTGGTGCCCCCATTGCCAAAACGAAAAGAAAATTTTCGGAGATTCCATAAAATATGTACCATATATCGAATGTACTCAAGAGACTAAGAAATGTCTGGATGCAGGAATCGAAGGCTATCCTACCTGGATCGATGCTTCTGGACAAAAATATTCCGGGGAACAGGGTCTTTTAGGGTTATCTAAAATCAGCGGCTGCGTTCTACCATGAACTATTGGCTGATATTCATCACGGGTTTAACAACAGGCGGGCTTTCTTGCCTTGCAGTCCAAGGAGGACTTTTGGCTGCCACTCTGGCCACCACTGCTGAGTCTAAAGACAAACTCCACGACGCCATTCCCACCCTTTTGTTTTTAGGCAGCAAATTAGTGGCCTACACCCTTCTGGGAGCACTTTTAGGTTATTTTGGTTCCATCTTCCAGCTCACCACAACCATGCGCATTTGGTTCCAAGTTATTGCCGCCATTCTCATGTTGGGACTGGCAGGCTCTATGTTGGATCTGCATCCTATTTTCCGCTATTTCGTCATTCAGCCGCCCAAATGGGTAGGCAAACTTTTACGCGGCCAGACCAAAAGTCCTTCTGTTTTTGCCCCCGCTCTTCTAGGTGTGTTTACAGTTCTTATTCCCTGTGGAGTCACTCAAGCCATGGAAGTCTTGGCTGTTTCTACAGGTAATCCTTGGTCAGGAGCTTTAACAATGTTTGCTTTTGTTCTGGGAACTTCCCCGCTTTTTTTAATCATCGGTTGGTTAACCACCAAATTTTCCGAGTCGTTTAGAGTCAAGTTTTTCAAATTCGCAGCTTTACTGGTTATCTTCATCTCTTTGACATCTCTAAATAGAGCCTTAGTTTTAGCCGGGTCTAAATATTCTTTTGACCATTGGGTTTGGGCTTTCAAGCAAACTTTCTTAACTTCAGTTGTGGCTTCAGCTCCCACCAATGACGTCACTATAAATGTTTCCAATAACGGTTACTTCCCCCATAATTTTTCCGTCAAAGTAAATCAACCCGTAAATTTAAATCTGGTTACCCAAGGTACTTATTCCTGCGCTTCAGTTTTTATTATTCCTTCCTTAAATATTACCAAGGTCTTGCCGCCATCTGGGTCAGAAACAGTTAGTTTTACTCCCACCCAAACCGGTCTCATATCCTTTGCCTGCGGTATGGGTATGTATACCGGAACAATAAACGTTATTAACTAATGATCAAACAAACTTTCAAAATTTCCGGAATGCACTGCACAGCTTGTGCATTAAACATTGATCTGGATCTGGAAGAAGTCTCGGGGGTAAAAAATTCTCAAACCAACTACGCCAAGCAAGAAACCACAGTAGAATTTGACGCCGCCAAAATTTCTCCGGAAATTCTCAAATCCACTATTGCCAAAACAGGTTACGGCGTAGTAGATTAGGTCATGCAGTTAACTAAACCCATAATGCTTCTCATTGTGGGTTCTGCCCTGGCAGTCGGAGTTATTCGTCTCACCTTCTTATCAGTCTCCGGTTCAAAGACCGTCGCCGGCTGTCCGGCCAATCTATCCCAAGAAGGCATTGACCCCACCCAAACCGTGGCCTTTTGGCAAAACCAGCCCATTGCCCCCCTTACTACTCTGGCCCAAACTCTATCCGAAAAAGACCGCCAGGTTTTAGGAACTTCCACTGGTGGGGATAAATGGATTGAAATTGATCTCTCGGATCAGAAGTTAATCGCCCATCAAGGCAACGATATTTTTCTCGAAAGCCCCATTTCCTCGGGCCTGTTTGGCAAAACCAGAATTGGAGAATACGCCATTTGGTACAAAATCAGAGCTACTAAAATGGAGGGGGGAGTCCGGGGTACCGGAACTTATTATTATTTACCCAACGTCCCCTATACTATGTTTTTCGACAAAGATATTGGTGTTCATGGCACTTACTGGCACCAAAATTTTGGCCGGCCTATGAGTCACGGTTGTGTCAATGCCCCTACCCCCATTGCTGAAAAGTTATTTTACTGGGCAGATCCCCAAGTCCCAGACGGCAAATGGGCCATCCGTTCGGACGCAGACAATCCCGGTACCCGTGTTGTTGTTCATGAATGAACTAGTTGTTAGTTCGTGGTTCATAGTTCATAGTAGCCGTGTTTAAATTTGAAGAGCTTAATGTTTATCAGGAAGCGTTAAAGTTTGCGAACGAAGTATACCGAATTACTCAAGAATGGCCCAGACAAGAAATGTTTGGATTAATCGATCAATTAAGAAGAGCCAGCGTTTCTGTGGCCTTAAATATTGCGGAAGGGACAAGTCGGACAAAAAAAGATTTTGGTCATTTCTTGGATTTATCGAGGGGTTCTTGCTTTGAATGTGTAGCTGTGCTCACCATTGCCAGAGATCAAAACTATATTAATACACTTATTTATGAGAAACTGTACTCATCCTGTGTTAGCCTTTCACGAATGTTAAGTGCGCTAAAAAATTCACTAAGCTAACGTGGTCCTACTATGAACTATCAACCAATAACCAACAACCTGGTTATTTTTTTTGCCGATTACGCCATTTTTTTCCTCTTCGCGCTTTTACCCGTTTTATGGGTGAAGAAAAAACGGGAATGGGTATTGCACGCTTTTATAGCTGCTCTTGCGGCTTGGTTAATCGGTAAATTCCTCAAAGACTTTTTTGCCGTGCCCCGTCCATATGTGGTCGATGGTTTTACCCCGCTTGTTGGCAATTTTTCTGACGGCTCGTTTCCCAGTAATCATACTGCCGCGGCATTTGCCATTTCAGTCTCTCTATATCTACATAAATATAAATGGGGGATCCCATTAATTGTCATTAGTCTGGCCATCGGCATCAGCCGGATTTTAGGCGGAGTTCATTACCCACTGGATATTTTAGGCGGAGCTGCCATTGGTAGTATAGTAGCCTGGATTACTCATCGTCTCCAAGTCCACAAACTTCTTGACAGGCTATCACTCTAGATGTTAGACTGCTAGGAATGGGAACTGATTCTCCTTCAAAAATATATCCCGTCATTGCTCTGCGTGAAGGAGTTGTCTTTCCCCATACCGAGCCGGTTCTTACATTTGGCCGATCCAGAAGTAACGCTGCTCTGCAAGCCGCTTTTGCCGGTGACAAGGAAGTAATTTTTGTGGCCCAACGTGATCCGGTAG
>JBBUDC010000097.1:3656-7222 GCA_038057495.1 Patescibacteria group bacterium | reverse complement strand
ATCCACTATTTTGGCATTCAATAATAATGCTGCCTTTATCCTTCAAAATAACTTCAGGTTTAGAAACTTGGATTTCATATCCTTCCCGGCGCATGGTTTCCAGAAGTACTGCCAAATGTAGTTCTCCCCGGCCAATCACCGTATATGCACCCCCTTCTCCTTCAGAAATCCGCAATCCCAAATTGATTTCTTTCTCCCGGCCTAACCGCTCGCCCACTTGTCTTCCTGTCACGAATTTTCCCTCCCGCCCGGCAAATGGTGAAGTATTTGGCCCCACGGTCACTTTCAGAGTTGGTTCTTCAATTACAGTTTGGGCCAACGCTTCAGGATTGCTTGGATCGGTAATAGTTTGCCCGATTTCAATGTTGCTTACTCCGGCAATTCCCACAATGTCTCCGGCCGGGGCCTCTTTTACTTCCTCCCGCTTGATGCCATGACTGGTAAACAGTTTCTCGATTCTAAAAGTTCCCAATTTCTTCTCTGGGGTCACTTGAGCCACATTTTGTCCAATTCTGATCGTCCCTCTTCTTACTCTCCCGATGCCGATTTTTCCCAAGTGATTGTCATAATCCAAAGTAGATATCAGCATTTGCATTGGTTCTTCTGTGTTTTTAACCGCATTGGGTACTTCCCGGAGTATCAATTCAAACAAGGGTGCCAAATCAGCAGCCAGTTCGTCGATTTTCTCTCCTGCCCGGCCTTCCCGGCCAATGGCATAAATGACAGGGAAGTCTAAGTGGTCATTATGAGTGGCCAATTTCAAAAACAGCTCTTCCGTTTGATTTAAGACTTCTGCTGGTCTGGCATCTTTCCGGTCAATTTTATTAATCACCACAATAATTTTTAATCCTGCCTCCAAAGCTTTTTTCAGCACAAATCGGGTTTGGGGCAGTGGTCCTTCGGCCGCATCTACAATTAGAAGGGCCGCGTCAGCCATATTCAATACCCGTTCTACTTCTCCGCCAAAATCAGCATGTCCCGGAGTATCAATAATATTAATCTTCACGTCTTTGTAGAAGACTGACGTATTTTTTGACAAAATGGTAATGCCCTTTTCCCGCTCCAGTTCGTTTGAATCCAGAATTGTAGTCTGGGTCATTTCGGCTTCATTGGCCCGGAAAGTATGGGTCTGCTTGAGCATCCCATCTACCAACGTGGTTTTTCCGTGATCCACATGGGCTATAATAGCAATATTACGTATGCCAGCCATAAATAAAGCGCTTTGGAAGCGCTCCCTTATTTTACGCTTAACCCGCTTCTTACTCAAGCGCAGTCACGGAAACCTCGATGCCGCCCAGGAAGCTGTGCAAGAAACCTATTTGGCCGTTTCCCGGTCATATGCCACTTTTAGCCACAAAAGCACCTTTTTTACCTGGGCCTGCAAGATTGCTCTCAATAAGCTTAGAGACTACTACCGGGACCAAGTCAGGCACGAATCTCACTTTGTAGTTCCCGCCATCGATACCTTAAACTCCATTTTTGACCCCAATCTTTCCCCCGAGGAAAAAGTGACTCTGGATGAATTGCGGGGGAGAGTAAATGCCTGTTTAAATCTCCTGCCCCCCCACTACCGCCAGCTTTTACAGCTGCGGTACTATGAAGAACTTTCAAACCGCCAAATTAGCCTCAAATTAAACATCTCCAAAAGAAGTCTGGAAGGCAAACTTTACCGGGCCAAAAAACTCCTGGCTAAACTGTATGTCCCAGAAAAGTAAAGATATTTTTGCCGATTTGGTTGATTGTATTGTCTCCCAACAGTTATCTGTCAAAGCCGCCGCCACTATCTACTCCCGTCTAGAAAAGCTCTGCGGCCAAATAACCCCCTCCAAAATCTTAGACTTAGACATAGACTCAATTCGTGCCTGCGGTCTTTCCAACGCCAAAGTAACTTATGTCAAAGACCTAGCCCTCAAAACCACTGACGGCACACTTCAATTAAACAAATTAGATACTATGTCTGATGAGGAAGTGATAAATCATCTGGTTGCAGTTAAAGGCATTGGCCGCTGGTCAGCTGAAATGATCCTTATGTTCTCGTTAAACCGTCCCGATGTTTTCCCCGTCGGCGATCTGGGCATCCAAAACGCCATGATTAAAAAGTATGGTCTACTACGAACTAACAACTATGAACTAAAAACTAGGATGCAAGAAATTGCATCCTCTTGGCGTCCCTACCGCACCCGAGAATGTAAAAAATTATGGAAATCCCTCGACAACGGGTAAAATCACCATATGGACTTTAAATCAGAATTTTTCAATCTTGTTGGAAAAGCAAACTCAATAGTGATTACTTCTCACACTTCTCCGGACGATGATTCAATAGGGTCCCTTCTCTCGCTTTTTCAAATCATCAAACAAAAATACCCTGAGAAAAAAATAAGAATGGTACAAACTGGAGAAAAGATTGACCGTTATTCTCATTTCAAAAATTATGAATTAATTGAATTTGTTCCAGATTTGACAAATTCCCTTGGCGATATGGATCTGCTGATTGTATTGGATGGTGGAGGGTATGGCCGTTTTAGTAAAAATCCGGATGAATTAAAAAGTTTAGCTAAACAAACTATTTGCATTGATCATCACAGTTCTCCACCAGACACATTTACTCTTAGCACAATTGATCCTGAGGCAGTGTCCACATGCGAATTAATATATAAGATTTTTCATTCAGACACCAATATAACCAAGCCAATAGCGGAAACTATTCTTCTGGGGATTTTAGGAGACACTGGATATTTTGGTTACGTTAAACCGTCTCAAATTGAAATATTCGATATTTGTAAACAACTGATTCAAATTGCAGATGTGGAGTTACAAAAATTCCGGTCTATGTACGACACAATTTCTCCAAATGTTTACAAAATTCTTCAAAAGATTATCGCTAATTCAATATTCATGGAAACTCCCGGTTGGCCAAAATTTCTCTACAGTTATTTTGAAAAGAATGGAGAATCAGATAATGACATTTCTGATGCCAATCTCGCTTTTGTATCGATTTACTTACGCTATATTTCAGGATATACATGGGGTTTCGTAATTTCTTCTCATTCCGATAGTACTTGTAAAATGTCACTTAGATCATTACCTGAAAGTGTAAAAGTGAGGGATATTGTTGAAAAAATGGGCATTGGCGGGGGTCATGATCGAGCGGCCGGTGGAACCTTTAAACTATCTAATCCTAAAGAGTGTATAGACAAGATTTTAAATTGGATGAAAGAGAACCAGCCCATCCTCTCGTGATAAGATAGAAGTTGATGTTTGGATTTTTACTAAAAGTTGCGGTCATAGCTGTTTTGGTGGTAGGGGGAGTTGGATATCTGAAAACCAAAAACATCTCCATTTCTCAGCTTCCCTCTCAATTCAAAATCCCCAGCACCTCTGACGTTTTGAGTGTAGCCAAAAACATTGATACTGCCAAAGCCGGCAAACAAGTCAGCGATGTATTGGACGCTCTGGTTACCCATCCTGGCCGCAATCTTGGCCCCGTGGTCTTGGGTGTTCAGGTTACCAACGAAAGTCTGGGAGCCATTTCTGAAGCTCTTCTTAAGCTCCAGCCAGAGCAACTC
>JBBUDC010000097.1:0-3646 GCA_038057495.1 Patescibacteria group bacterium | reverse complement strand
AGCAACTCCAGCAAATTCAGGCTATTTTATGTCAGCCCATCGCTTCTCCATCAGCCAAGTAAATATCCCCCTCTTACATCGCAAGATGCGAGTCGAAGACTCGACTTAAGAGGGGGAAACCCGAAGGGAGAGGGTGATACAATTAGCCCCATGAATGATGTTCAACCCCAACTAGATGAACTCCAGTCCCGCCTGGAAAAAATCAAGGTCAAGCTGGATCCCGATCAGCGCGCTCGGCAAATTGCCGAACTGGAGGCCAAAAGCCAATCGCCAGACTTCTGGTCGGATCAAGCAGCCGCCCAATCAGCCATGAAGCGCCTGGCTGCGTTGCAAAAAGAAGAGGCCGAAATAAAACAATTAACTGAGGAAATTGCTGCCGGCAACGATATTAAAAAATTAACTAGAAAATTAGAGCAATTAGAAATTAGGACTTTTCTTAATGGTCCATATGACAACCACAACGCTATTCTTTCCATTCACGCTGGCCAAGGCGGAACGGAGGCCATGGATTGGGCCAGTATGCTCCTGCGCATGTACCTTAGATTCTGCCAAGCCCGGGGGTGGGATGTAGAAATTATCGACCAGGCTGCAGGTGACGAAGCCGGTCTCAAGTCAGTTACAGTTACAGTTACAGGTCCCTATGCGTATGGTTATCTCATTGGTGAGCGGGGGACTCACAGATTAGTTCGTCAGTCTCCCTTTAATGCCGACAATCTGCGCCAGACATCCTTTGCCCTAGTTGAAGTTTTACCCCAGCTGGAAGAAACTGATGCGGGAGATATCGTCATCAAACCCGATGATATTGAATTTGAGGCTTACCGGGCTACCGGCCACGGAGGCCAAAACGTCAACAAAGTTTCCACTGCCGTCAGACTTACTCACAAACCCAGTGGTATTTCAGTAGCCTGCCAAACCCAGCGTTTTCAAGAGCAAAACCGAAAAATCGCCATGGCCCTTCTTAAGGCCAAACTCTGGCAATTAGAGCAGGAAAAGCGGGCCACCGAAACCAAAAACTTAAAAGGAACCTACAAAGCCGCTTCTTGGGGCAATCAAATCCGTTCCTACGTTCTTCATCCCTACAAACTGGTCAAAGACGTACGCACAAACGTAGAAACTTCTCAAGCAGAATCGGTCTTAGACGGCGAGCTGGATGAATTTATTGAAGCCCAAGTTCGCCTGCTTGCGTAGGCAGGTATGTTATACTAAGGCTATGAATAAGAAGCTAATTATTGTGGCAGTGGTCATAGTTTTAGCTGGAATCGGGTCTGGTTATTTGCTAATGCGCCGCGTTTCTCCTCAAGTTGCCGGCAGTTCTTCAGGTGTTATGGTTAAAACCGACAAAGAAGTAGGTTCCACCGATACCAAAACATTTAGAGACTCTGCAGAAGGAACTTTGGAAGAGGGCGGGATTAATGGCGAAGGAACTCACAAATTAATTCGTGACGGTGGGCCCAGTCAGACTGTATATCTTGTCTCTTCAGTTTTAGATCTAAGCGAATTTGTGGGCAAAAAGGTTCAAGTCTGGGGCGAGACCATCGACGCCCAAAAAGCCGGTTGGCTCATGGATGTAGGCCGTGTCAAAATTCTCGAATAACTTTCATGATTTCTGCCCAAAATCTCACCAAAAAATTTGGCCGCATTATAGCTTTAGATAGTGTCAGTTTTGATATCACCCCCGGGGAATTTGTTTTTTTAACTGGTCCATCAGGTTCAGGCAAAACCACCCTTTTACGCCTGATCATGCGCGAGATCAAACCCGACGCGGGCAAACTGACTCTCCAGGGCCCGGTTAAAATTCATGAATACCGCCGCACCGTGGGCACGGTTTTCCAAGATTTTAAACTTCTTGCCGATAGAAGCGTTTATGAAAATATAGCCCTGCCCTTAGAAATCATGGGAGCAGTCTCCGCAGATATCGACAAAGCAGTTAAAAAAGCCATTGATCTGGTAGAACTGTCTGCCCGTACTGATTTATTTCCCGCCCAGCTTTCCGGAGGCGAACTTCAGCGGGTGGCCATTGCCCGGGCCATTGTCACCCGGCCCAAATTAATTTTGGCCGACGAACCAACTGGCAATTTAGATCCTAAAACTGCCAAAACAATCGTCAAACTTCTTTCCACCATTCATGAACAGCTCAAAACTACTGTTCTAATGGCTACTCACAACGCAAACATTGTAAATCATCTGGGTAAAAGAGTTATTGCCCTAGACTTAGGCAAAGTTACCAACGACAATCCCAAAGGCAAATATGAATAGTCCTACTTCCACCGCCTGGTCAAGAATTCGCCGTAGTCCATACCAAGCTCTGGCAGCGATTTCTATTATGACAATGACCCTCTTTTTAGGTAGTATCTTTTTCCTGGTAGCCGCCGGATCTCAATCGGTTCTCAAATATTTTGAAACCCGTCCTCAAGTCAACGCTTTTTTTAAGTCCGACGTCGTTCCCACTACCCAGGCGGTAGACCTTATTAAATCCAAGCTAGAAACCACCGGGTTAGTTGAATCTGTGCGCTACGTTTCCAAAGAAGAAGCCCTGCAAATTTACAAGGACCTTAATAAATCAGACCCTTTATTATTAGAAGCTGTCACCGCCAACATGCTTCCCGCCTCGATTGAAGTTTCTGCCAAAAATCCCTCTGATCTCAAAACCATTGCCGAGGCTCTTAAAACCGAACCCGATGTAGAAGATGTCCGTTTTGCTGAAGACATTGTCAATCAGCTGGCCGTCTGGACCAATTCGGTCCGTCTCATTGGTTTTTCTCTGGTTGGTGCCCACATCTTTATTACTTTTATCATCAGTCTCTTAATCATTGGCATCAAAGTTTCCAACCGCCGCGATGAAATAGTTCTGTATCAGCTCTTAGGGGCCACTGGAGGCTACATCAGTGCTCCTTTTGTTTGGGAAGGCATTTTATATGGCCTGACTGGCGCCGTGATTGCCTGGGGTGTTTCATATCTGATTCTCCTGTATTCCACTCCATTTTTGATTAGATTTCTAACCGGCATTCCCATTTTGCCGGTGCCAGTTGGCTTTATGTTAACCGTCTTGGGCGGTGAGCTGCTTTTGGGGGCCGTGATCGGCGGGTTAGGGGGACTGCTCGCCGTCCGCCGCTTCCTCAAAGCATGAGAAAACTAATCCTCTTTCTTACTTTTACCCTCCTGCTCTTCCACTCTCCCGCTCCAACTTATGCTGATACCGCATCAGATTTAACCAACAAAATTGCCGAACTAGAACAAAAGGTCGTTACTTTAAAAAACCAAGCCCAAACTCTTTCTGGCCAAATTATCTTCTACGACAGTCAAATTAAACTTACTACTCTTAAAATTACCCAAACCGAGGATCAAATCGCCTCTCTTTCCGGAAAGATTGATTTGTTAGAAATTAAACTGCAGGACAGATCCAAACTTTTGGAAAAACAAATTGTACAAACATACAAGAAAGGCGGACTTGATCCACTGCAAATATTCATTTCTTCCGATGATTTTTCTCAAATTTTATCCCGGGTCAAATATCTGCAGATCATCCAGGCCAACAACCGCAAGTTTCTCTATGACACCCAAACAGTCCAAGCCAGCTACGCCCAGCAAAAAGATTTGATTGCCGATTCCAAAAAACGTCTTCAAGCCCAAAAAACTTCCCTAGCCA
>JBBUDC010000096.1:0-5342 GCA_038057495.1 Patescibacteria group bacterium | reverse complement strand
GGTTGATACTACAATTTGGCAACCTGATCTTGTACCAAAGTAACCCATGCCTGAATAAAAGAGCCTGAGTGGTACGCATGGTATTCTTTCGGTGTTGATGCATAGGAAGCAAATCTGGGAATCACTAACGCCGCAGTACACGCTGCACATGTTGCCCCAACCATATTTACGTCGTCTGGAAAATCAACCATCGTTAATTTCTCTCCATGTTCACAGCTCACAATTATTTGTTTAGACATGTGCGGATTATACCCCAAATCAAAGCTGTGTTAAACTTTAGACATGGATGTAAAGCATGTCGCGAAGCTGGCAAATTTGCAGCTTAAACCAGGCGAAGAAGATAAGTTTAAAAAGCAATTTGCAGATACACTTAAAACGGTAGACGTTATTAATGAATTAGATACTTCACAAGTAGAACCAACATCTCAAGTTACGGGTCTTACTAATGTCACCCGAAAAGACAAGATAGATGCATCAAGAATTATAAAAAAAGGGATTATTAAAAGAGGGGACTACTTCAAAGTCCCGAGCCTTTTCAATGCTCAATAAACTAAGTTTAATAGAAAGCCTGGATGGTTTAAGATCGAAAAAATTTACCAGCGAACAGCTGGTACAGGCTTGTCTGGATCAAATCCAAAAATTTAATCCCAAATTAAACGCTTTTTTAGCCATTAATGAAAAAGCCCTTGACGAAGCCAAAAAAGCCGACGTTTCAAAATCATTAGGAGGAATCCCCATCGCAGTAAAAGATAATTTCCTCACCATTGGCCTTCCTACGACAGCTTCTTCCAAAGTTCTAGAGGGATATATGCCCCAATACGAATCTACCGTAACAACTAAATTAAAAGAAGCTGGGGCCATTATCATTGGGAAAACAAATATGGATGCTTGGGCTCACGGTAGTTCCACAGAAACCTCGGATTTCGGAGCCACCTTAAATCCTTGGGATACCGGTCATTTACCTGGGGGCTCATCCGGAGGATCCGCTGCCGCTGTAGCCGCAGACATGTGCATAGCGGCCATTGGTAGCGAAACCGCCGGATCCATCAGACAACCCGCTGCTTGGTGTGGTGTTACTGGCTTTAAACCCACCTATGGCCGGGTCAGCCGTTACGGCGTCATTGCCATGGCCAGCTCTACCGACTCTCCCGGTCCCCTGGCCAAGTCAGTAGGGGACTGCGCAATCATTACTCAAGTCATCGCCGGCCACGACCCCTACGATGCAACCTCATCTCCCTCCTCTGTTCCCAACTTAGCACCTAGCACTAAGCACTTAACCCCGTTACGGATCGGACTTGCCAAAGAATATCTAGTCGGTCAATCGAGACCTGCGGTCCTAGAAGCCGCCAAGCAGTTCGAAAAACTGGGAGCCAAAGTAGAAGAAGTTTCCCTTCTACACCCCAAGTATTCGATTGGGGTCTACACCATCATTCAAAGATCCGAAGTCTCCTCAAACCTGGCTCGCTATGATGGCATCCGCTACGGTCAAGACCGGTCTTTCTTTGGAGACGAAGCCAAACGCCGCATCATGCTAGGAACTTACGCCTTATCATCTGGCTATTATGATCAGTATTACACCAAAGCTCAAAAGGTCCGCACTCTGATTATTAAAGATTTCGACCAGGCCTTTAAGAAATTTGATCTAATCATTGGTCCCACTTCTCCCGGACCCGCTCTAAAGGTCGGAGCCAGCATCGACTCCCCCATGTTTGGCGAGTTGGAAGACATGCTACTCGAACCCAGCAGTATAGCTGGACTTACCAGTATTAGTGTCCCCTGTGGTTTTGTAGATGGTTTGCCCATTGGATTGCAAATTACCGGTCCGCAATTTGCAGAAAGCTTAGTTTTACAAGCCGCCCACAGTTATCAACAAGCAACCACTTGGCATGTTCGCAAACCGCAACTTTCTTAAACTCTGGATTTCCCATTATTTGCTTTACAGAAAGGGGGACTATGTCCTGGCAAACGGTTTTGGGATTTGAAGTCCATATTGAACTAGGCACGAACACGAAGATGTTCTGTGCCTGTCCTGCAGATCATTTTGGTAAAGCCCCCAATACCCAAGTCTGTCCGGTTTGCCTGGGTTTACCGGGAGCCTTACCGGTTCCCAACGCTACAGCTATTGAGTGGTGTATTAAGCTGGGACTATCTTTAGGCTGCGAGGTAAATCTTTTCTCCAAATTTGACCGCAAGAATTATTTTTATCCCGATCTACCCAAAGGCTATCAAATCTCCCAGTACGACATTCCTTTTTGTAAAGACGGCCAGCTTCTTGGCCACAAGATTACCCGCGTGCACCTGGAAGAGGACACCGGCAAACTCCAACATCAAGCCAGTGAGACTCTCATCGATTTCAACCGCTCCGGAGTTCCCCTCGTAGAAGTAGTCACCGAAGCTGATTTTGCAGACAGTACCGACAGCGATAGATTTCTAAAAGAACTTCAGCAGATAGTCAGAACTTTAGGGATTTCCACTGCAGATATGGAAAAAGGCTCTATGCGCCTAGAGGCCAACATTTCCATACGCCATCCGGGGGATCCGTTGCCAAACTACAAAATAGAAGTCAAAAACGTCAACTCGTTTAGATTTATCAAAAAAGCCATTGATTTTGAGGTAGCCAGGCAAACTCAAATACGGCAAGCAGGCCAAATCCCGGTTCAGGAAACACGGGGCTTCAAAGAAGCCTCTGGTGAAACTGTCAGCCAACGTGTTAAAGAAGAAGCCAATGATTACCGCTATTTTCCGGAACCGGATATTCCTCCGCTTGAGTTTACCAAAGAGCAAATCGAGATTTGGCGAAGAGAGCTTCCCGAACTTCCAGCCCAAGTCAGACAAGAATTAATTTCTAAATATCAATTATCGCCTCACTATGCCGTTATTATTAGTGCTGATCCAAACATGCTGGCTGAATTTATGAAAAACCCTGTCAAACCCACTGCAGATGCACTTGTTAACAAACGGCCTGTTCAAACAACGGCCTTTATACCTGTTGATAAAAAGATTGTGGAAAAGATTCTAGTTGCAAACCCTAGGGCCGTGGAGGATTTAAAAGCCGGTAAACAGCAGGCTCTGTTTTTCCTCATCGGTCAAATCAAAAAGCAAGTAGGAAACGTCGATGTGACATTGACACAAAAGTTAATTAATGAAATACTCTAAGAATGCTAACAAACTCCGACTTAACAAAAATTGGAGACTTGGTTGACAGCAAATTAGACAAAAGATTGAGCCCAGCAGTCAAAGCAATTAGAAAAATACAAAAAGATCTAAAAGTCATAGTGAATTATTTTGATAGAGAATATTTGGGGCATAGCAAAAGGCTAACTACAATTGAAAACCAATTAGGACTACAATCAAATTAACCAGAAACAGTGGTTAATCCACTGAGAACAAGGTTTCAATATGACAAACAAATTTGTTCATCTTCATGTCCACAGCGAATATTCTCTCTTAGACGGTCTTTCCAAAATTTCCCGTTTGGTCAAACGCGCAAAAGAGCTGGAGATGCCGGCAGTGGCCCTCACAGACCATGGTGTAATGTACGGCGCCATTGATTTTTACAAAGAAGCCAAAAAAGAAGGTATTAAACCCCTCATTGGCATGGAGGCCTACGTGGTCAACAGAAATCATACAGAAAAAGCTGGCAAAGGGGAAAATAATCATCTTTTACTTCTGGCCTCCAACCACGAAGGTTATCAAAACCTGATGCAGCTTTCTACAATCGCCCACCTGGAAGGTTTTTACTACCGCCCCCGTTTCGACAAAGAAACTCTAGCCAAATACAGCCAGGGGTTAATTTGTACTTCAGCCTGTCCCAAAGGCGAAGTAGCCCAACTGCTTTCTGAAAACTCCTACGCCAAAGCCAAAGAAACTGTTCAGTGGTATCAAGACCTCTTTGGCGACAGGTATTTTCTCGAGATCCAGCGGCATCAGTTTGAAGATTATTTTGATGCAGTCAAAGACAACCCCCGTCTGCTAGACAAACTCAAGTCACTCCAGAAAAACGAAAAAATCTGGGTCGACGGAGTGGTCAAACTCAGCCGCGACTTAGGCATTAGATTGGTAGCCACCAACGACGCTCATTATTTAAGTCAAACTGACGCCACCGCCCAAGACGCACTGGTGTGTATCTCCACCGGCAAAAATACTTCCGATATTGACCGCATGCGCTACATCGACGCTCCCACTTTTCATCTGCGCACCCAGGGCGAAATGGCAGATATTTTCCCAGATTTACCAGACGCCCTCAAAAATACACTTGAAGTAGCCGAAGAATGCGACGTCGAAATTGAAATTGGTAAATGGTTTTTCCCCCACATTAATCTGCCGGATGGCAAAACCGCACCCCAGGCCCTCAAAGAAATGGCCAAATCCCGGCTCGAAGACCGGTATCCCAAACTAACTAAAGAAATTACCGGCCGCCTGGATTACGAATTAGAAATTATTTGTTCCAAAGGCTATGCTCCTTACTTTCTCATGATGGCAGATATGGTTAACTGGTGTACCAATCAGGGTATTATTACCAACACCAGAGGCTCGGCTGCAGGATCAGTAGTTTCATATGTCATTGGCATCACCACTGTCGATCCGGTCAAATACATGCTTCCCTTTGAGCGGTTTTTAAACCCATACCGCCCTAAGCCGCCGGATATTGATCTGGACATTGCCGACGACCGCAGAAACGAACTGATTAAATTTATTGTGGATAAATACGGAGCTGACAAAGTAGCTCAAATTTGTACTTTTGGCCGCATGTTGGCCCGGGCAGCCGCCCGTGATATTGCCCGGGTCATGGGTCACCCTTATGCCGTCGGTGACCGCATTGCCAAGCTCATCCCACTTGGCTCTCAAGGTTTTCCCATGACTATTAAAAAAGCCCTCGACACTTCCCCGGAACTGAAAAACCTTTACGATACAGACCCTACTGCTAAAAGTGTTTTAGATCTGGCCCAGGAAGTGGAAGGTAACGCCCGGCACGCTTCAGTTCATGCTGCAGGCATTGTGGTTTCCCCCGGTCCCATGACCGACTATACCCCGCTCCAGCTCGAACCCAATGGCGACAAAATTATTACTCAATACGAAATGCACGCTTGTGAAGACGTAGGTTTGGTCAAATTCGATATTCTAGGTATCCGCTATCTTTCAATTCTCGGCGCAGCCAGAGACATTATTGAAAAAATCCGCGGCATTAAAATTGATTTGGAAAAAATTCCTCTGGACGACAAAAAAACTTTTGCCATGCTTTCCCGCGGTGAAACTATGGGCGCTTTCCAATTAGGCGGCTCCGGCATGACCAAGTGGCTCAAAGAGCTCAAACCCAACCGCATCGAAGATCTGATGGTCAT
>JBBUDC010000095.1:0-9317 GCA_038057495.1 Patescibacteria group bacterium | reverse complement strand
TTTTCCAAAGCCACTCCCGTACCCCGCACCACACACAACAGAGCATCTTCTGCCACATGACAGGGTACTCCGGTCAGCTCCGTCATCAGTCTGTCAAAATTGCGCAGGACACTGGTTCCCCCACTCATCACAATGCCTTTATCGATAATATCAGACGCCAACTCCGGTGGTGTCTCTTCCAAAACACCCTTGGCTGCCCCCACAATCAGCATCAAAGTCGGTCTAATAGCCTCAGTTATCTCCGTACTAGTAATTGCAATTGCCCTAGGTAATCCCGTCACATTATCCCGCCCTTTTACTTCCATCTCTTCTATCTTGTCCAAAACCGTAGCCGAGCCAATCTTGATCTTGACATATTCAGCCGTAGTCTCACCAATTAACAGATTATATTTTCTCTTCAAATATGTGGCAATCGCCTCGTCAATTTTGTTTCCGGCTACTCTGACACTTTTGTGCACCACCACTCCCCCCAAAGAAATCACCGCCGCCTCAGCCGACCCACCTCCAATATCAATAATCATACTTCCGGAGGCTGCTGCAATGGGAACTTTAGCCCCAATTGCCGCAGCAAGTGGTTCATCAATCAAATACGCCGCCTTTGCCCCTGCAGACAGTGTGGCATCCAGTACTGCCCGCCTCTCTACTTGGGTCACTCCCGCCGGTACACAAATCATTACTTCCGGTTTAAACAAAAACACTCTGCCGCACACTTTCTGAATAAAATACCGCAACATGGCCTCCGTCACCCGGTAATCTGCAATCACTCCGTCCCGCATCGGCCTGCTGGCGGTAATATTCCCCGGCGTTCTTCCCAACATTTCTTTGGCCTCATTCCCAACCGCCACTACCCGGCCGTCTTCTACAGCTATAGCCACCACCGTGGGTTCATTCATCAAAATTCCTTTCCCAGCCACCCACACGACTGTATTGGCAGTTCCCAGGTCAATGGCAATCCTTTTGTTAAACATATATAATTAGGCCCATGCGCTCCCGCATTCTACTATTCCTTACCGGGCTTATTCTAGTCCCAGTTTGTACATATTTTGTCATATTGTTTGCCCGTGGCTACCGCCCCGATTTTACCCGCAGATCACTGCAACCCACCGGATTACTAGTCCTCAAATCTCTGCCTGACGGTGCCCAAATCTACATTAACAGTAAACTCACTTCGGCTACAGACACTACCATCAATCTTACACCCGGCACATATAAAGTGGAGATCAAAAAACAGGGCTTTTCACCCTGGGCCAAGACCCTCCAAGTTGAGGCTGAAGTAGTTACCCGGGCTGTAGCTACCCTCTTTCCTTCCGTCCCTTCTTTCAAGGCCATAACCACCACCGGCGCTACCAATCCCATTTTTTCTCCCGACGGCACCAAGGTCGTTTTTACCAACCTGCCTGCCGGCAGGCAGGCAACCAAAGCGTACTTACTGGATCTCAACGAATCACCCTTAGGTTTAATCAACCGGGATGTCAAAGAAATAGCCTCTACCGCTTCCGCCTGGAAAACCCCCACTAAAATAGATCCCTTACCCACCCTTCCCCAAACTATGCAGGATATACTAGCTACCGCCGCAGCCTCTCTAGTCTGGGCACCTAAAGAAAACAAGGTTATGTATACTGCCACCGCTTCAGCAATCATCCCAGACGAACTCATCCGTCCTCTACCCGGTTCTTCTACCCAAACCCAGTCCCGCACCATCATTCCAAACGGTAATTATGTGTATGACCTGGAAGAAGACCGTAATTTTGCAATTCCCGCCGGCGTTACCTGGTTTCCTGATTCATACCACCTCTTAAAAGCAGAAAAAGGCAAGGTCACAGTCCTCGAATACGACGGCACCAACTCCACTGTCGTATATTCCGGTCCCATGGAAGATGCTTTTGCCTTTCCTTACCCATCCGGCAAACAACTTCTCATCCTCGCTAACCTGTCCGCCAATTCCAAAACCTCCGTCCCCAACCTCTACGCTGTGTCTCTCCGATAGGTGCGCGCGCTATACAACCGCTCCGTCAAGCCGCCCTTCTCCAAAAACTCCCTCTCCACCGCCTGAATCTGTCGATCTAAGAGATAATTTGTCTGATGAATAACACACAACAGGCAATTTGCCGCGGACTCTGGTTCCCCCATATATGTCATATAGGTCTCATAAGACTTATCGGACCTATAACCTAGTTTCCGAATTTCCAAAACTCTGGGATCCGTCTTAAGCCACAAAATCAGGCCGTGTTGCCGTAAAAAATCCTCCGCATCCGCCAAGGCTTCCTCTAAACTCGCTCTCGCAACTCCCAACAACTTAATCTCCGTTTTCTTTGAAGTTCCCGAGGCCATACTGGCCTCCACAATATTTTGCTTCCCGGACCGCAACGCCTGTACTATTTGATCGTGAGTTCGGGACCTGGTTCCAATATACTTGTTGGCAAATTCCAATCCGAAATCAAAAGCTATAGTTGCCAGCTGATAAGACAAAAGCTTCCTATAACCACCATGTGGGGGAAGTATTTGGTAGGACATATATGTCTAATATGTCACATAAGACTTATAATTACCACAAGTCCTCATAGCTCAACGGATAGAGCAGAGGTTTCCTAAACCTCCGATGTAGGTTCAATTCCTACTGAGGACACCCATTCGACGAGCTCAGGGTTATAACCGGGGTGTAGTTCATCGGTAGAACGCTCGGTTCGGGACCGAGAGGCAAAGGGTCCAATTCCCTTCACCCCGACTAAACCAAATCTCCACCCACCAACACAAAACTCTTAAACACTCCCCACAGGTGAAGTCCCCCAGAAAAAGCCCGAGGGGTGACATCCTGAGCGACAGTCGAAGGATCAAATTTCTCGTTTTTTACTACAGGCTCCGACGAAATTTTTAATTTTGAATTTTTAATTTTTAATGTTTTCCTGGAGATTTTAACAGAAGCCATATACCCATAGAACCATATATTTGACCTAGCTGTCAATAGTCAAAACACAAATTGTGCTCAATCATCTCCCCTAAACTACAGGTCCTCTCGAACTATTTTTTCTCGTCTTCGTCGTAAATCAAACACTCTACTGCACTTTCATAATCAAACAATTCTTCCTTTTTAAACATCAAGGGTAGTTCTCGTTGGGCCGAATCGACTGAGTCTGATGAGTGAACCACATTCTGTCCCCCACTCATTGTAAAGTCTCCCCGAATTGATCCCATTTCTGCCAAATACCCTTTTCTTTCCAGTCCACAAATCCTTCTTACTACCTCAACCGCCTGAAATCCTTCGATAGCCAGTGCCACAATTGGGGTAGAAGTCATAAAATCCCGCACCCTGGGGAAAAATTCCTTGTCTTTTATATGTGCATACCACTCTTCTACCAGACTCCCCTGCATGGAAACCATCTTCATACCGATAATTTTTAGACCTTTTCTTTCAAATCTCTGCAGGATTTCTCCCATCAACCCTCTTTGCAGCGCATCTGGCTTAATCAAGACTACGGTTTTTTGCATACTAGACATGAAGTAATTTTAGCAAGCGATCCTTGTTTTTAACAGGCCCAACCACAGCAAGATTTAGTTTTTCTGTTCTGAATAAGTCCCGGGCCACGGACTGAATATCTTTCGCTGTTACTCCCATCAATCTATCTATTACCATATCGTAAGACATCATTTCTTCCGGCCTGTCCAATGCTTGTTTGGCAAACCAATTCATTTGTTTGACCGGGTCCTCCATAGAATATATCAGCGGCCCCCGCATTTTCTCCTTGGCTTGGGCCAACTCATCCTTAGTCAACTTAATCTCTTTCGTCCTTTTTAATTCACTTAATATTCCTTCTAATGCTTCTTCTAGCTTATCAATACTCACCCCAGCATACACATCCCACTCTCCAATGTCCCGCAGGCGCGATTCCGAGGCTGACACGGCATAACACAGTCCCCTTTTCTCCCGCAGTTCCACAAACAATCTACTCGACAACCCTTGTCCCAAGTGGGCTGTAAGAAGTGTTAGAGCAAATCTTCTGGGATCAGCCACATTTATCCCTTCCACTCCCAAGCTCAAATGGGCTTGATTGGTCAATTTCTTCTTCAAAACCTTAATTCTTGGCCCTTTTATTGTTGTTACCCTCTGAAAGTCTCCTTCTTTGGCTTGTGGTATATCTCCAAACCATTTTTCAACTTGTGCGCTGAGCACTGAGCGCTGAGCACTGTTGCCCGCAATGGCAACAACAATATTATCACTCTTGTACTGCGACTGATGATACCTCAAGAAATCATCTCTAGATAGGCTTTTAATGACTTTTTCTTCTCCCAAAATTGTCATTCCCAAAGGGTTTGGAGCAAACATTAGTTCTTGCAAAACTTCTCCCGATAGTTCATCCGGCCGGTCCTCGTGCCGTCTAATTTCCTCCAAAATCACCCCTCTTTCAATCTCTAGGTCTTTTGTAGGAATTGTAGGATACAAAGCCAACTCTTTAACCACTTCTAATCCTTCCTTCCATTTATCAGCCGGTAATTTACACCAGTAAGCCGTAGCGTCTACGTCTGTCCAGGCGTTTTGAATCGCCCCCAACCCCTCCAAATAACTGGTTTCTTTGTGGGTGGGAAACTTCTTCGTCCCCTTAAACACCATGTGCTCCAGAAAATGGCTTATCCCATTTATTTTATGAGTTTCATATCTGCTACCCGTCCCCACATATACTCCTACTCCCACCGACTGCACTCCATTCATAGGCACCAAGACTACCCTGACTCCATTTTTCAAACGATAAAATTCAAAATTCTTACTCATTTGACACCCAAGTATATCATCACATTATTTTCTCTGACCTGCATGACTCCCGAATCTACATTAAATTCCTGCTTAGTCTTATCTATTTTTGTCACCAACAGCCGGGTCTTAATAATTGAAATAAAATTTGCGTGATTTTGCAGCACATCAAAAGGTCCCACAGAATTAATTGACGACACCACCGTCGCTTCTCCTTGCCACACTATCCCCTTACGATCTCGAACTATAACTGTAAGTAAATTCGGCATATTAAATAACTCACCCCTATCCCCTCTCTTAATTTAAGAGAGGGGGAACGCAAGGGGGTGAGTTACGTCAAAAATCATTGCGAGATTTCGCATGCGTTTCCAATATATAAGAACTTATCCTCTGGAACCTGATCGTATTTGCCTGCCAAAATATCTGCCACGTCATTAACCGTGTCTTCCACTTTCACATATTGGCCTTTCCTTCCCGTCTGATCCTCTGCCACAAAAAACGCTTGGGTCATATAATTTTTCAGTTTCTTCACCCTTTTGTACAACAACTGGTTTTCCGGAGACAGTTCTGCCTCTCCAACGAGGGCCACCATTCTCTCCAGACTTTCTGACTTTTTAAGCATTCCCTGAGCCATGATCACAGTATCATAGTGTTTCTGACCCACCGATTCCGGATTTAAAATAGCCGAACCCGAGGTCAGAATATCAATAGCCGGCAATCTGCCCTCCTGATATACCGACCGGGACAAGGTTACTACCGAATCCAGATAAGGAAAAATAGATTGCACTCCATGATCCAGCATGTCATCGGAGGGAATATAGATGGCTTCAATGGCCGAAACCGCCGCCGAGCTGGTGGAGACCAACCGCTCATGAAATATGGCCATCTCCGAAGTCAGGGTGGCTTGATATCCGTCCTCGGAAGGAATGGTATTCATAATGGTCGACAACTCATTTCCCGCCTGGGCAAACCGGAACACATTATCCATAAAAAACAGCACATCTTTCTTCTCTTCGTCTCTGAAATGTTCCACCAGCGTTAACCCGGCCAGTCCTGTCAAAAATCTCACTGCGGCATTCTCTCCCATAGTCCCATATACCAAAGACACGGTCGGCAAAATCGACCTGGTGGTTAACTCTTCCCACAGCTCTTGCCCTTCCCGTACCCGTTCCCCCACTCCCGCAAATACCGATACTCTCCCCGCTCCTTTTCCGTCTACCAATAGCACGTTGTGCAGCATCTCTGTCAAAAGCAGTGTTTTCCCTACACCTGCTCCTCCAAACAGGCCCATTTTTCCTCCCCGGATAAGCGGAGCAAACATGTCAATAATCTTGATTCCCGTCTCCCAGATAGACTGGGTCGATTTTACCAGGTCATATTCCGGAGCCAGTCTAAAAATAGGCGATTTCTTAGATCCGACGATCTCTCCTTTGCCGTCAATTGCTTGACCAAACATATTCATTACCCGTCCCAAAACCCCTGACCCTACCGGAATAGACAGCAATTCCCCCGTCATCTCCACATTCATACCCCGGGAAATTTTCTCTCCTCCGGTCATAACTACGCAATAAAAAGTATTTACACGCGAAGAGCTGTAGACTTCCATCTGTACATCCGGCGCAGCCACCACTTTTAGCACTTCATGGATAGCCGGTTTTTGATCCCCCAAAAACTCTACCTCCGCTACCTGACCTCTAACAGATACAATCTTTCCTACTTCCATAAACTTACTCCTGACATTAAACCTTGTTGTTTTTTACCGGCCACCGTGTGCCGTAATCTTTGGCCGGCCAAGGTCATAACTGCTAACCTTTTGTCAATATTATCTACCGCCCGGTCCAGAGACATCAAGCGGCTGGCAAACTTAGCCAGTTGTGACTCGTGCACCGCCTGTTCAAACAAAGTTACCAATATTTGGCTTTCAAAAAACTGTAGTACTTTAGCCAGTTCCGGTTCAAACAAATACTGGTGTTTTGCTTGCCCTTCCGGAGCTTCAGCGGAGGAGGGCTGATACAGCTCATCCCCTGACACAGGTGTAGTCACCGCTTCCTGATTAACCAAGCTCTTAAACAGTCCATGAAATACCAAAATCTTTTCAAACTGCAGTAAATACCGCATTATTTCCCCCAGCTCTTCCGGTCCCACCCGGTCATCTTCCAGACCAAAATAGTTATAGAGCACCTGGGGCATCCGCTCCGTCATCTGCCTCACTCCCAGCCTGCCAATTACCACTACATCCGGCTTATTTTCATTTACAAATGCTTCAAAAGCAGAAAAAGTTTTCTCCACTATATCTCCATACAACCCAGCATTGGCAGATATCCATACCGCCACCGTCTTGCCATTCCGGTTCAGGGAAGACTTTGTCTCCCTGCCCCCCTTTTTCTTGCGCACCAGCATCGTGACTTGTTCATTGTAATTGGCTTTAACCTCTATAAATACTCCCGACAACCCCTGCAAAAAATCCCGCGCCGTCAGTACCGCCAGCCGCACTTTTTGCATTCTCCCGGCCGCCACTTCTTCATATGTTTCCACCAATCCCTTCAGGCCCAATAAGCCGTCAATTTCATCTGCAATGGATCTTTTGGTCATCATAGCGTCATGCCTTTCGCTTTGGCAGCTAAACTTTGCAAATCTTGACTCTCATTGACAATGTCGTCAACCGTTTGTTTAAATTCCGGTTTGGTCTGATAATCCTGCTGAATTTTCTCTGCGTTGTCCCCTTCCCACAATCCCGCCAGTACCATCCCCGACAGCAGTGTCTGCACATTTGCTGATATTCCGTCATATTGGGGTTGATTAAAAAACTTCATTATTCTCTCTCCTTTGGCCAGCATCTGTCTGACTGACTCTCCCAATTCCGCTCCAAAGCGCACGAAAGATTGAGCTTTTTCAAAATTATTCAAAGTGGTCAAGATCTCTTGTCCTAACGCCCTTCTTAAATGGTTTTGGGTCTGCCGTCCTACCCGGGTCACCGACAAAAAAGGATTAATGGCCGGTCTTCTTCCTGCAAAATACAAGTTACTGTCAAAATAAATATGCCCATCTGTCATAGACATTAAATTTGTCTGAATATACCCCGTCATATCTCCGGCTACCGTATCAATCACCGGCAAACAGGTAATGGCCCCTTTTTCAAAGTTCCCCGCCCGCTCCATCAGCCGGGAGTGGACGTGGAAAATATCTCCCGGATATGAATCCCTGCCGGGAAACCTGCGGGCCAAAAGTGCTAATTCCCGGTAAAACTTAGCGTGAGTTGTCATATCGTCAAGTACTACCAGCACGTTTCTGCCTTTGTCTTTAAAATATTCTGCAATTGTCATGGCTGTATATGGACATTTAAAAATTTCCCCCAAACTGTCATTTGACGAAGTGGCTACCGTAATCACATTTTTGGCCACTCCGTGCTTGGCAAAAAACTCCTGGGATTTTTTAATTTCTGCCTTGTCCTTACCCACCATGGTGTAAATACACACCTGTCCCAGCCTGGCTTGAGTCAAAATAGTTTGTAAAATCAGGTGAGTTTTTCCTGTTTTCCGGTCTCCCATAACCAGCTCTCTCTGACCCCAACCAATGGGCACCAATAAATCCACCACCGATATCCCGGTTTCCATGGGTTTGTTTACTTTTTTTCTGGTGGTAATTCCTTCCGGTGTCACATCTATATTGCGCATTTCCACTCCATCACCGCCTCTTCCTAATCCGTCCACCAATTTTCCCAGCATGGCTTCTCCCACCGGAATTTTCAAAGGCTCATTGGTCCGGGTCACCCGGGTTCCTACTCGAACTGACGTCCTGGCAAATACCAATACTTCTACCTGCTCGGTCAGCAATGCCGAAACCTGGCCCATCTCTCCGGTTTCAAAAACTATCATCTCTCCTATTTTTGCCCCAGGCAGTCCCGATACCCGGGCCAGCGACTGCACCACTTCATCCACCACTCCCACTTCTCCGACTTTGTCCAGCACATCCTTAAAATTATGCATAACCTTTAATTTACAATTTTCAATTTACAAATAATTTTCAACTGCTCGATTCTCATTTTTTCGAGTTGAAAGAATCTTTGAAAATATAAGTAACAGTTGATGCACTTCTCCCCATAGCTCTCGAATAATTTCCTTTAATTCAGGCTGGGCTGATGCCAATAGCCTCAACCAATGCTGGGTTTCTTTTATTTCTTTCTTGGCTATTTGCATCTTATGATAAAAATCCTTTTTGCTTTCACCTTCGTTTGCTTCGTTGTAATTTGCTCCAATAGAACCAGAAGACCCCACCAACTGCTCAATAATTCTCTTATTCACTGGAGTTATCTGGATCTTACCCACAGTTTCTATTACTGATTCTGCAAATTTGGCAGTTCTTTCTTCTAAATCGTATTTCATTGTTTGAAAATTTTCATAATTAATGGTTTATTTGTAAATTGGTATTTGAAAATTGAGAATTAACTAGTTTTTTCCTCACGGAAAAATCTCCATATTTTCCCTGGTAACTTACAACTGCTCCTCCCAATACCCGAGTGTCCTTGGAAATATCCAAAATTTTTCCCGCCGCTTTGAAAAAAGCTTCAATATCT
>JBBUDC010000094.1:0-10756 GCA_038057495.1 Patescibacteria group bacterium | reverse complement strand
AGGTTTCTGGAAAGCTGGTGAGTGGTTCCGAGAGAATGTGGACCTGGCCTGAAGCCACAACGTCAAGCGATTGCTTGGATTTTAGCTTGTAGGTAGCCAACCAGTTTCCGTCAGAATCGATATCAATGGTGGTAGGGGGAGGAACCAGTGAGTCGTAAAAAACTCTTTGGTAGGCAGTATCCGGGGGCAGAGTAATTTTCGTTGTGCCGGTAAGATGATACGTCATGGTGAAGGAAAAAGTTTGAAAATTGCCAAAAGCGCCCACTAGTGGAGATTGAATAATTTGCTCTTTGCTAAATGAGTAAACATTGTCCCGTGAATTTATGGGAGGCGGCGAAAGATATGCGGGTTTGCCGAAAGAAGCGGGTACGGTGAGATCGAGTGTCAAGTCGTCGATTGATTTGGGATCGGTCAGTCTGGGCAAGGATATCTCCCACACTTGACCATTGTGTAATGCAGGCTTGCCTTGATATTTAAGAGTAAAACGGGTGACTTTGTTTTTGCCAATAGCAGGCTTGGTAATGTCGACGGTTACAAGGGTGGCGTCGGGGCCTTGGGCTTCGGTGGAAATGGGAAAGGAACCGGAAATGTTTTGCGGGTTCTCCCCTACTAATTGGATTTGGTATTGGGCGGGATAGTATTGGGTAGTTAAATTTTTGAGGGAAATATCCTGAACAATGGTAGATTTGCCTTGATCATTATATGTATAGCTGATGTGATGAGAAACAAATATTTGATTAGCAGCCAATAAACCGGTCAGTAGAAAAGCAATCATTCTATGGCGAAGCCGCCTATGGTATTATATGGGAGTGACAGTAATTCGACAATCGTATGTGATCCATTCGGCAGCCAGTAAGGTTTGGGATGCGTTGACAAATTCAGCTACGATTACAAAATGGACTGAGAGTCCTGTAAAAATGGACGCCAAAGCGGGGACAAAATTTAAATTATGGGGTGGAGATGTTTGGGGTAAAAATCTTAAGGTCCAACCCAAAAAACAACTGGTACAGGAATGGTACGACAAAAGATGGAAAAAGCCGTCTCAAGTAACTATATCCTTGTCCGAAGAACGCGGCATAACTTATTTGGACATGCTCCAGGAAAACGTACCAGATGGCGACCGGGATAAAATAAATAAAGGCTGGAAAGACTTCTACTTCGGCCCTTTAAAAAACTTCCTGGAGAAATCTACCGGTGTGTGAACGGGAAGACTTGGCAATGTGAGACGGTTTGCCAACAGCAACAATGTGACCTCCCGAGTCTCCGCCTTCAGGACCCAGATCGATAATCCAATCTGCGTTTTTAATTACATCCAGATTGTGCTCGATAATTACAACAGTATTTCCCGTTGATACCAGGCGTTTGAGAACATGCAGTAATTTTTCTAAATCGGCAAAATGCAGACCGGTGGTGGGTTCGTCCAGAATATACAACGTCCGGCCTGTGGCCCGCTTAGACAGTTCGGTGGCTAATTTAACTCGTTGAGCTTCTCCGCCGGAAAGGGTGGGGGCGGGTTGACCCAAATGAATATAGTTTAGGCCTACGTCTTTGAGAGTTTGTAATTTGTCGCAGGCTTGGGGAATGGCAGTAAAAAACTTCAACCCTTCTTCTACAGTCATATCCAGAACGCCGGCGATATTTTTGCCTTTGTAATGAACTTCCAGAGTTTCAGAGTTGTAACGCTTGCCGCCACAGACTTCACAATTTACATATACATCAGGCAGAAATTGCATTTCGATTTTAATTTGCCCATCGCCTTCACAAGCTTCACATCTACCTCCCTTAACGTTAAACGAGAAACGTCCCGGCTGATATCCTCTGACTCTGGCCTCTGGAGTAAGGGCAAAAATATCTCTAATAGCTGTAAAAAGACCTGTGTAGGTAGCAGGATTGGATCTGGGGGTGCGGCCAATGGGAGATTGGTCCACCATGATGACCCGGTTGATGTTTTCAAACCCCTCGAGACTGGTGTGTTTGCCTGGTTTTTCTTTGTGATCCGGAATAATTTTTTGTGCAAGAGCATGATACAAAATGTCGGTGACCAAAGTGGATTTACCTGATCCGGAAACTCCTGTGACTACGATAAACTTACCTAAAGGAAACTCAACACTGATATTTTTGAGATTGTGTTCGTTCGCTCCGCGAATCACCAATACCTCACCTCTTGCGTTCTCCTCTCCTACATTAGGAGAGGAGATTGTTTTCTTTCCGGATAAATATTGGCCGGTAAGTGAGTTGGGATCAGATTTAATGTGAGCGGGTGTTCCTTGGGAGATAATCTTGCCTCCGTGTTCTCCTGCACCGGGACCAAAATCCACAATCCAATCTGCCTGATTCATCATATCTGCGTCGTGTTCGACGACGATGACCGAATTACCTAAATCACGCAGGTGTTTAAGAGTATCTATAAGACGCTGGTTATCTCTTTGATGCAAACCAATACTGGGTTCATCAAGCACATACAAGACACCTGACAACCCGGAGCCGATTTGAGAAGCCAGACGGATCCGTTGGGCTTCACCTCCGGCTAAAGTATTGGCTCCGCGGTCTAAAGTAAGGTATTCCAGACCTACGGATACCAAAAAACCAAGCCGGGCTTTAATTTCTTTGACAATGGGTTGAGAAACTTGAGTTTCGGGAATTGTTTTAATAAACACGAGGGCCTCGGTAATGGATCTGTGGGTGACATCAACAATGGATTTACCGTCAATGGTAATTCCTAATGATTCAGGCTTAAGCCGTTTGCCCAAACAGGCAGGACAAATCTCTTTTCTCATGTAACGTTCGATTTCGGCTCTAATAAAATCGGATTGAGTTTCTTTGTAGCGGCGCTGCAAATTGGGAATAATACCCTCAAAAACGGCATTGCCAAATAATAGTTCCTGCTTTTGGGATTTAGAATATTCTGATAGCAAAATGCGCATGGGGAAACCCAATGATGCGACTTTTTTGGCAAACCAGGAGTCGTATAAAAAGGTTCTAGCATAGGGCAAAATACCCCCTTCGGAAATGGTAAGTTTGGGATTTAGCACCAAATCCGCATCGATTTTTTGCTGAATGCCCAACCCCGTACAGGTAGGACAAGCCCCATGGGGAGAGTTGAAAGAAAAAATCCGGGGTTCGATCTCCGGCAGGGAAATATTGTCTACGGGACAGGCAAAGCGCTCGGAAAAAAGATGATCTTCCATAACTTTGGGCTTATCGGGGAAATCAAAAGTTTTGTCTTTGACTACTGCTGCAATACAAATGCCCTCGGAAAGTTTGAGAGCGTGCTCCACTGAATCAAACAGCCGGGTGCGGTCCAGTGATTTTTTGTCAAAAATAAGTTTGTCGATCACTACATCAATGTCATGTTTGTTGTTTTTGAGAATTAAAATATCTTCTGATAAACCAATGATCTTGCCGTCGATGCGGACTTTGGTGAAGCCTTTTTGGCGCAGGGAGGAAAAAAGTTCGGTATACTCCCCTTTCCGGCCCCGGATTACGGGAGAAAGGATTAAAATCCTGGTTAGTTTGTTCATGGTTAGTTGGTTCATGGCCATTTGGATTACTTGATCGACAATTTGCTGGGATGATAACCTGGCAATCTCCCGGCCGCACTTGGGACAATGCGGATGGCCCACCCGGGCAAACAAGAGCCTTAGATAATCATATATTTCAGTGACTGTCCCCACAGTGGACCTGGGGTTATGAGACGTAGATTTTTGATCAATGGATATGGCTGGTGACAGCCCTTCGATTTGATCTACGTCAGGCTTGTCCATAATGCCTAAAAACTGTCTGGCGTACGAAGAAAGGGATTCTACGTAGCGGCGCTGGCCTTCGGCATAAATGGTATCGAAAGCCAAAGATGATTTCCCCGATCCGGAAAGACCGGTAAAAACAACTAATTTGTTCTTGGGGATTTCTAAATCAACGTTTTTAAGATTATGCTCCCGAGCACCTTTGATGATTATTTTGTCGTGGCCCATGACAGAATATTGTACAGGCGTTTCGGGTTTTGTTCAATAGGTATATAATACGAATTTATGAAAAGCTGTCGTATGCTTTATATGGGGTACAGAGATACTTGTTCTAAATTGGGTGAGGGATATTGTTGTCTAATGGCAAATGAAGCTCAGTTTGGCGGAAAAGTTGAAATGTTACCAGTTGCCCTCTCTCGATTAAGTGACGACGAATTAAAGTGGTTAAGGGTGAATCATGTTCCTGATAGTGTGGGTGCCTCTCCAATTCAAGAATGTGTAATCAGCAGTAAAATTTACAATACTGCCACTGACATTTTGAAATTAAGAGGAAAACTAGCTTAGTTTTTGAATTTGTTTCGGGTTTTGTTTAATAGGCTTGACACTAGCTTAATTTAACACTATTATCCGTAGTCAATGATCGCCAACAGGTTTGAAGCTTGGGAATCTGCATTGAGACCTAGTTCTACTGATTTTGTGTGTAAAGTTGTGGGAAAAAATGACAGACGTGGAATAGCGGCTATTTTAAGAGTTGATAAGGGTTGGATAAACTCTGGAAGATTGCTGATTCCAATGGCAGTGAGTCCCTCATCGTTGGATTATGAATTGGAGCTTTCTAATAGAAAAGAACTTGGCGTACTTTTCAATGGCCATCCTGAAGATAAAATTTATAGCGCTCTAGGATTAGACTACAAAACTGATCGTGGTAGATGCCAACCTATAGCAGAGAGTGGTTGGTCTAATTATTACAGAGCATATTTAGCCTTATTGCTTCACGATAAAAGTGCTGAAAACAGGCGAGATTACATGACAGGAGATGAACTATTAAAAAGTGCAGAAATGCTTGCTGTCGCGTTTAAATCAGCTTTTAACTTGAAGAAACTAACTCCTGTCAGTCTTTGATTTTTTAGTTGTGTGGTATTATTTGACGGATGCGTGAATTGCCAACAAAGCTTTATGTCCGTTGCTTGGGATGTTGGGTCGAGCAGCTTGCTGGCGATATAAATCAAGCTAACGCTCTGGCCGAGGCTCACGAGGACGCTACCGGACACGTAAGATGGACAAGTAAGGGAATTGTCCGTGGACCCGTAACAGTTGAACCAAAAAACGATGTTGGACCTAAACTTTCTGAAGGTAAATTGGCTGTTTAATTATATTGACTTAATCTGTTTATCAGGATAATATCGCCACATGAGTAAATCTGGAGTTTGGGGTCCCAAAGGAAAATATGGATTGAACTCGGCCGTAGTTTGTCTTGTTTGTCATGGGGTTATGGAAATTTCTCTTAAGGGAGTTGGAGATGTTAGAGCTTTATTCAATGAAGCTGAGGCAAGGCATATTCATTTAGCTGGTCATTCCCCAGAAGCAGGAGTTTTCGTAATGACTGGAGACATTGAGAGCCAAGTCTCAAGAGCTAGAGGTTTGTACGGAGTTTCTATTTGGCCTTTGGCTGGTTTAGAGGCTTTTAAGTAGTGTCTATAATTTCCCGTTATGAGTAAAGAAACATTGGCTGATATTGGGGCATTGGTTCCTTTTATAGCAATAGGTCTTGTACCTACAATATTATTTTTGGAGACTTATCCAACTCCCACAATATTCCATAAGTTATTAGCAGTTGGTCTTTTTTTGTGCTTCAAATATATTTGATATATGGTCTACTGATTGGGCGTTTAAGAGAGATCCTTGTGGTCATGAGGTATTTAGCGAAATTAAAGGTGTCAACAAACGGCCCAATATAGAAAATTTTTCTAATAGTCAAATTCATTGGTTCCAAATATCGCTTTTGATTGCATTATCTTGGCTTCAACCTGCATTAGGTGTGGGATGGGCTGCTGGTAAGATTGGGGTAGGAATGGCAAATGTAGGTACCAGACTTAACTTGAAGAAGTAATTTCTTTTATGCGGTGCTGATGTCATTTTAGTTGCAAATATCTAATTTGAATATATAACGCTAGTCATGGTTGATGGGTTAGATGCTACTGCCTGGTATGTGCATTGTAGTGCGTGTCATTTGCTACACCTTATTCATGATTTGGGAAAAGAAGGATCGGATGTGATAGAGGGTCACGCAAATGCAGTGCCTTCACACGCGGAAAAGGGTATGTATCTCATCCCACCTGGAAGGTGGGATGAGGCTGGGGTGGGGCTACAATTGTCAGGTCTTTTCGAGTTTTATTCAATGGGTTGACATAAAAGAATAAAATGCTACAATCGTAGTGATGAAAGCCATAGAGGTCGTGAGGATGGTACCAGGTAAAGAAATTGAAGCAGATACGAAAAGGTGGTGGTTTACTAGGGATGGAAAAGGCGGTTCGGAATATCATGAGGAGACAGGAAAGGTTAGAATTGTCCCGCAGATACCAGTTTACAGAGATCCTGTTACAGGGAAAGAGAAATTAGGTTCGATTCTTACTTAACTTAACTATTTTGAATTTCGCGGATGTGGTCGCGCAGACGAGCGGCTTCTTCGAATTCCATAGCCCGGGCGGCAGAATTCATTTGACGAGTCATCTGACGAATAAGACGGGATAGGTCCGATGGGACTAATTGAGAAACTTTGGACATATCGATATCTGGGGTTTCGATTTCTTTTTCGACGATGCGCTCTCGGATGGCTTTAGTGATAGATTTAGGAGTGACTCCGTGCTTAGCATTGTAATCCATCTGAACCTGGCGGCGGCGGGAAACTTCATCGATGGCTGCTTTCATGGAGTCTGTCATTTTGTCTGCATACATGATGACTTGGCCTTCCTTATGCCGGGCAGCCCGGCCCATGGTTTGAATCAGAGAGGTGCGGGAGCGCAGAAAACCTTCTTTATCGGCATCTAATATGGCTACTAATGAGACCTCTGGAAGGTCCAGTCCTTCCCGCAAGAGATTGATGCCTACAATAACGTCATAGGTGCCTTTACGCAGATCGTCTAAGATGTCCAGTCTTTCTAGAGTGTCCACATCTGAATGCAGATAATGGACTTTGTAACCGCGTTCGTCTAAGTAGCTAGACAAATCCTCGGCCATGCGTTTGGTCAGAGTAGTGACCAAGGCACGCTGGCCTTTGGATATAAGATGCTGGATCCTAGATTCTAGATCCTGGATTTGATTTACAGTGGGTAGAATTTCGATGGTGGGGTCGACAAGGCCAGTTGGGCGAACCAATTGTTCTACGACGTGACCTTCTGATTGGGAAACCTCCCACTCGTCAGGGGTAGCTGAAACGTAGAACGTATGACCACCAATGCGGCGCATAAACTCGTCAAATTTTAAAGGCCGGTTGTCTAGGGCTGCAGGGAGTCTGAAGCCATAATCAATGAGAGTTTGTTTTCTGGACTTATCACCATTGTACATACCCCGGATTTGAGGAACGGTCATGTGAGACTCGTCGATAATCAGTAAATAATCTTTAGGGAAATAATCCATAAGTGAGTAAGGAGGATCTCCGGGATTACGGCTGTCAAAGTAGCGGGAATAATTTTCAATGCCGTTTACAAACCCTAATTCTTGGATCATTTCCAAATCGTAGTTGACGCGTTGGTTGATTCTGTGGGCCTCGAGCATTTTGCCCTCTGATTTAAATTTTGCGATCTGAATATCCAGGTCATGGCGGATTTGCTGAAAAACTTCAGCCTGGTTGTCACGACCTGCAATATAATGCTTGGCGGGGTAGATGTTCATAGTTTTTAGTTCATAGTTCATAGTAGTTCCGGAGATGGGGTCAATTTTTTCTAATTTTGTGATTTTGGCTCCGTCGTGGGTGAGTCTGATGGCTGAATCTTCATATGCAAGACAGATGTCCACAATTTCTCCACGCACTCGATACGTACCTCTGTGGAAACTATAGTCTGATCTAGAGTACTGTAGATCATTTAAACGCATTAAGATTTGATCACGGGTGATCTTAAGGCCTACTGCCAATTCAAGGATGGTTTTTCCGTATTCGACTGGAGAACCTAAGTTGTAGATACAGGACACGGATGAGACGACGATGACGTCTTTTCTAGTTAAAAGATTGGTAGTAGCCGCCAAGCGGAGCTTGTCTATCTGATCGTTAATATTGGTTTCTTTTTCGATATAGGTATCTGACTGGGGAATATAAGCTTCCGGCTGGTAATAATCGTAGTATGAGACAAAATAAGAGACAGCGTTTTCCGGAAAATAATCTCTAAATTCCTGATATAACTGGGCAGCCAGTGTTTTGTTGTGAGAAATAATTAGAGTAGGCTTCTGGAGTGTTTGGATGACATTGGCCATGGTAAAGGTTTTTCCGGATCCTGTTACGCCTAGCAAAACTTGCTGGGCAGGTCCAGCTACTAATTTTTCTATGGCCTCGGGTTGATCACCCGTGGGTTTGTAAGGAGATTTAAGTTTAAACATATGTGCGTCGCAACTAAAGTTGCTCCTTGACATTCGGTTTTTGTTCGGCTATAAGTATAACTATGCCAATAGTATTGTACAAGAGGCAAAGACAGATTTTAGATTTTATTTCTCAATATATCCAGAGAAACGGGTATTCTCCTACTTTACAAGAAATTGCTCACGCTTTGGGAGTTTCTTCTTTGGCTACCGTTCATGAACACCTAGAAACGATGGAGAAAAAAGGGGTAATTAAGAGAAAAGAAGGATCGGTCAGAAGTATTGAAATTATGGACAAGGATCTGGCCCGGAGATCTCAAACACCGGCTTCAGTAGAACTGCCGGTATTGGGCTTTATTGCCGCGGGGGCTCCAATTGAGCCTTATACCGATCCCAGTGCCACTTTGGGAATTCCCCCGACCATGGTTTCACCCAAGAAACGGGCTTTTGTGCTGCAAGTGAAGGGTGATTCCATGATTGAGGCGGGCATTTTGGACCGGGATTTTGTAGTCATTGAGCAGACAGAAGAGGCTAAAGACGGTGAAGTGGTGGTAGCACTTCTGGATAACGGATTTGCTACACTCAAACGCTACTTCAAAGAATCCACAAGAATCAGATTGGAACCTGCTAACTCCGCCATGTCCCCCATTTTCACCACCAAAGTTCGCATTCAAGGCCGATGCGTGGGTGTAATTAGAAAGTACAGTGGTTTGCCGAATTAACGAAACTGTGATACACCCCGGTTATGGTTGATTTGGAATTAGATGTTCTTCAGATTCCTCGTTCTTGTGCGGAATGTCCTGTTTTACATTTGGGCCAATATTGTGGGCCTGCAATAAAGAGTGATCTGCGAGAGATCATTCTGTCTTTATTAGTCGATAAAAAAATTCCTGATGGATGCTTGAATGGCTTAGGTGGATTAGATCTAGGGGGTTTGAAGAGAAAGATTTTGTGAAAGTTTAAAAGGCCACGCCTTTCAAGGCTAAATTCCAATTAAGGTGAATATTTTCCACCCCTGGGGTGGAATAGATATGCTACCTCTGACTTAGCCAGTATCTAGGGTGAGATGTTTGATAAATTCTAATTCACGGGCGTAATCGGCATGATTGGAAACAAACGCTTGATATTCGGATACCGATTTAAAACGGGACATAACTGCTGACAAATCTATGAGATTCGAATTGCCCTTGAGATAATCTTGGTAGGATGACCAGGTATAGGAGGTCAATTCAGTTTCTCTGACTACTGAAGAAACATAGGGGTTTAAATGAATATACCTGGACAGATGTATTAGTTGTTCTTCAGATTCAACATGAACAGATTTAAATGGTCCCTGAAACAACGGACCGACTCGGGAATGTTTTGTATTGAAATAACGCGTATAACTATTGCTAAATTGCCCAATAAATTTTGAAATGCCATCGTCGGTAACTTGGCGAAGCAACAAATGAAAATGGTTAGGCATGAAACAGTAGCTAATAATTTGTGCTAATTTGCGGTAGTTTTGATTTAAGGAGGACATTAATTTCTCTTTTTCGTTTCGTGCTAGCGTCTTGAATCGTGACAGTTTAATAGTAGGTTTCGAAAAACGGTAATATTCGATACCGAGAAGGGCTTGTTGATAATCATGTTTTAAGAAGAAAATAGGCTGACGAGCAACTCCGCGATTAAAAATATGATAGTACTCGTTGGTTACTATGGGAGTGATTCTACTGGCCATATAATCTATATTACTAAAGGTGGCGAATCTATTCCACCCCTGGGGTGGAAGGATTCTTCTTAAGAGTTTGGAGGAAGTGGAGGAGCATGGGGAGAATGGACACCAATATAATGGCCATGATGACTAAGGAAAAGTTGTGTCTGATGACGGGAATGTTGCCAAAGAAATAACCGGTAAATGTAAACAGGGCTACCCAAACGATACCACCAAAAATGTTGTAAAAAATGAATTTACCGTAGTGCATTTTGCCCACTCCCGCTACAAAAGGAGCAAAAGTACGCACAATGGGGACAAATCTGGCCAAAAAGATAGTTTTGTTACCGTGTTTAGTAAAAAATTTTTGAGTTTTTTCGAGATATTCTTTCTTTAGGGGAATTTTGTCGCCGAAAAAATGGCCGATCCAGTAATTGGCCGTATCTCCGGCTACTGCTGCTACAGAAAGAAGTAGGAAGACTAGCCAGACATTAAGAGCGCCAAGGGCAGAAAAGGTACCGGCGGCAAAAAGCAGGCTGTCACCAGGAAGAAAAGGCATAATCACCAAACCGGTTTCTATAAAGATGATGGCAAAAAGAATAGCGTAAGTGGCTATACCGTAAGTAGAGATAATCTGACCAAGATATTTATCAATGTGTATAATAAAGTCCAACATATGGGAACATTATATGTGGTAGCTACCCCAATCGGCAACCTCAAAGATATAACCCTTAGAGCAATTGAGATATTA
>JBBUDC010000093.1:0-1094 GCA_038057495.1 Patescibacteria group bacterium | reverse complement strand
GTCGCACCCGCATTTTTAATTCTATGGCCAGCTCCCACACTCCGCCTCCATACAGCTTTTGTGTATCGGTCACATCCAAAAAAAATTCATCAATGGAAAACACTTCCACAATAGGGGAGTAATCATCAGCTATCTTAATTAGCTTTTTAGTCATGGCAAAATACTTATTCATATCCGAAGGCACTAAAATAATGTGTGGACACAGTTTTTTAGCCTCCCAGACTGTAGTTCCGGTTTTTACTCCGTATTTTTTAGCCTCGACAGAAGCTGCGATTATGCACCCCCGGCCCAAAGCCTTAATTACTCCCACGGGTTTACCCCGCAACTTCGGGTTCATCTGCTGTTCCGCCGTAGCAAAATAGCTGTTCATATCCAGATGTAAAATCGTCTTCATTCTTTAAATACCTCTCCTCTGACCCCTCTCCTGAATCAGGAGAGGGGAACAGAAGGGGTGAGGTACCTCCCAACTATTACCAAATAAAACCCAAATGTCAAGTAGTTTTGATGTCGTTTACGTCTAATGTAATATGGAAATTGCCCGCTGGAATCGTACAAAACAGCAAAGGTATGGATTAGTAGGTGAGGTTTGTCCAAAGGGTCACAAAGTTTTTCCCCCTCGAGATATTTGTCCGGACTGTGGCAAAGAGGCTAAAACTCTATTTCAGTTCTCAGGTAACGGAGAAGTATATTCTTTCACCACCGTATATGATGCACCTGAAGGGTACGAAGAATATGCACCGTACACTGTGGCCCTTATTAAATTAGCAGAAGGACCATTAGTAACTGCTCAGCTTACAGATGTAGATAACAATCAAGTCCAAATCGGCATGCCGGTAGAGATGGTCACCAGGAGGCTACGCGAAGACGGGGAGCGGGGGATAATCGTCTACGGCTACAAATTCCGCCCCCCAGTTATTCCAAGTCTGAACCCGTCTTCCCAACCACAACATCCAAAATAGCTCGAGGGTCTCCTGCAAGAATACGGGCCCACTGTATCCTAGTCACTTCGTCCTCATTTACTCTTACTGAAAGCCCGGCAGCAGAAAGATTTACATGTCTGTGTGAGGATAGCTTCCCTGCACTTATTAAATGCT
>JBBUDC010000092.1:0-2536 GCA_038057495.1 Patescibacteria group bacterium | reverse complement strand
CCGGAGGCCACGTAGCTCATGGGAGTATTGTTGTTGTTACCTACCCAAACGCCCACGAGCCTGCCAGGATAATAACCAATGGTCCAGTTGTCCCGGAGGTTGTTAGTGGTCCCAGTTTTGACGGCCACGTTGGGAACGTTGAGGTCAGAGCTAAAACCAAAAGCCGGAGCTCGGGCGGAATTGTCGGAAAGAATGTTGGAAATTAAATAGGCTACCTTGGGATCGAGAACCGGAGTGGAATCACAATCGGTAATTTCTACAGCGTCAGCTGCGTAGGTGCCAGGGGCTAGGTGCCAGGTGCTAGGTTTACAACGGAACTCCTCGAGAAGTTTGCCGGTGGAATCATGGACAGAGAGGATAGGATGGAGATCTACCCGGGAGCCGGAGTTGGCTAAAACTCCGTAAGCGGTGGCCATGTCCAACATGGTAACTTCACCGCCACCTAAAGTTAATGACAAACCATAATTGGATGGATCTACCCAAGAAGAAATGCCTAGTTTGCGGGCAAATTCTATGAAAGTGGATACACCATTGGCGGCAAGGATTTTGACAGCGGGGATGTTGTAAGAAGAACCCAGAGCAGTTCGTAGAGTAACTTTGCCGTGGAATTTGCCATCGTAATTGACGGGAGAATAATTGGCAGTTCCGGGGGTTTTATAAGTAATGGGGGAATCATCAATTACTGACGCTGGAGTAAAACCACGGGTCAGGGCTAAGGCGTAATTTAATGGTTTGATAGACGAGCCGGGTTGGCGCAAGGCTGTCGTGACATTGAAGTTGCCGTCAAATGAGGGGTCGAAGTAGTTTTTAGATCCGACCATGGCCAGGATCTCCCCGGTTTGGGGATTGGTAACTACGGCTGCGCCGTTGCCAATACGTAAATATGAGACTTTGGCTACTTCTTCAGAAACGGCCATTTGAGTTTCTTTTTGAATAGCGAGATCAAGTGAGGTAATAACTTCTAACCCACCCTGATCCACTATTTGGGAGCCGTATTTTTTGGCTAAAATTTCTTTGACATACATGACAAAATGGGGAGCGGCAATGTCTATTGTTTGGGGAGCAAACTGCAGATCTTCTCCCGAGGCGGCGTTGGCTTGGCCGAAGGTAATAAAACCTTCGGAAACCATGCGGCGGAGAACTTCTTTTTGGCGGGATTGGGCCAGCTCGGGATGGGCCCCATATGGGGAATAGGTAGTAGGAGAGGCGGGAAGTCCGGCCAGAAGAGCGGCTTGGGATAAGGTGAGATCTTTGACGGATTTTCTAAAATAGGTTTGGGAAGCTTCTTCTACTCCATATGCGGTGCCGCCAAAACCTACCCGGTTTAAATACATTTCTAGGATTTGGTCTTTGGAGTAGCGGGTTTCAACTAAAATTGACAAAACTAATTCCCGGATTTTACGTCGAAGTGTTCGTTCTGGGGAAAGCAGAGCTGTTTTGACCAGTTGTTGGGTAATAGTAGATCCACCCTCGACTTGCTGGCTGGTCAGAGTTTTCCAGGAAGCCCGGAGTATGCCTTTGAGAGAAAAGCCCGAGTGCTGATAAAACTCGGCGTCTTCGATGGCAATGACGGCTTGACGCAACTGCAGGGGAATATCATTTAGCTTAACTAAAGTGCGGTTTTGGGAAGCATAAATTTTGTAAAGTTCCCGGCCGTTTCTGTCTCTGATGTGGGTAGTGAGAGCTACGGGTTGAGTAGTTAAAGCAGAAGGAGAGGGGAGACCTTTAAAGATATATAAATAAATTCCAATTGCACAAATCACAAATACACAAATCAATTTCCAATTTTCAATTTTCAATTTCCAAATAATTTTCAATTTGGGAAATTTTAAAATCGGAATATGAAACCGGGTGAGGGGATATATGAATTTGAGGAAGTTTTTTAGGTATGGAGTGGGGGCTTTGTAAACCACGACTTCTTTTCTGCGCAGTTTCTTGCGGCGGCTGACAATCTTGGTGGGAGCAGAAAGGGTAAGCTTTGTGAGTTTGGAGAACAGGAAGTACAACAGGAGGTAGAGGGGACGACCTAAGGAAACAAAAAACTTGCGCATAGTTTCGGAGCAGGAGTGGCCAATTATATATCTAAATCAGCCTTGTGACTATAGGGTGTTGTTGACAAGAGATTGGTATTGGGGTAAATTTCCCCAATCTATGGCCGCGGGATTACAACAAGTTGAAGGACGGTGTGGTAAAGGGGATGGTTTCTGGGAGTTTACGGCGGAAAAATTGATAGTTCCCCGCAATAATGGGCGTTTATCTGTTGCTGGCACAGATTCTTGCATAGGCTATGTGATACGCGATGATAGATATATTAATTTTGGAGCCGAACCGGAAGAGGACGCTTCGTTGGTTAGGGTAAGATAGAATAAAATATTGAAAGAAATGAGTGGAACAATGGGGTCGGATGAAAGGGGCGAGTTGTTGGCTATAATAATGGGGCAATATTTTGCAGCCTTATACCGGTGGGAGAAAGAACTTAAGGTGGGTGAGACGTATTGTAGCGATTAGTTCCAGGGCCGGCTACTTCGTAGCCTGA
>JBBUDC010000091.1:0-1118 GCA_038057495.1 Patescibacteria group bacterium | reverse complement strand
GCTTTCGCCGTTTCTTCCATGATCGATTACAAAGTTATTATTGATCAGCCTGGTGCCGAAAAACTTTTGGGCAAGGGGGACATGTTGTATATTCCTCCGGACCAAGCCAAGCCTACCCGTATTCAAGGCGCCTTTGTTTCTGACAAAGAAATTCACGGCCTCATCGATTTTCTCAAAAAACAGGGTGTGGCTCCCCACTATACCGAGGAAGTCACTTCTATGCCGGTAGGCGTCAGAGGCCGGGGCGGCAGTTCCTTTATAGCTCCCAATGGGCAGGATCGGGACCAGCTTTTTGAAGAAGCTGTCCGGCTGATTCTTTCTGCCAACAATGCTTCTGCTTCATTTTTACAAAGAAAACTAAGTGTGGGTTACGCCCGGGCCGCCCGGCTATTAGATGAACTCCAATCGGCCGGCATCGTAGGCGGGGCCGACGGAGCCAAACCCCGGGAAATTCTTATCAAGAGTTTCGATCAGATAAGCCATGAAAACAGTGGGACAAATTCTCCAAGCGGCACGTAATGCCCAGAAAATAGATCTCAAAGACGTGGCCCGGATTACTAAAATCAGAAGCAATTTTCTGGCGGCCATTGAAGCCGACGATTACGCCCAGCTTCCCTCCGGTACCGTTGCCAAGGGCTTTATCAGAAATTATTCAGAGTTTTTGGGTGTTAATCCGGCCAGTGCCCAAGCCGTCTTCCGCCGGGATTTTGCCGAAAATGACCAGGGCCAGATCGTTCCCCGGGGTTTGTCTCAGCCGGTTTCCGAAGTTAGCCTCTGGACTCCCCGCACCACTCTTATCGCCGGCATCACTTTAGTCTTTACCGTTTTTGCCGGCTACTTGTTTTTCCAATACTTAAATCTTACCGGTCCGCCATCACTCAAGATTAGAGAGCCCCAAGACCAAGTTGAAATCAGTGGGCAAACAGTTGAGGTGATTGGAATCACCGACCCCGAGGCCACCATTTCTGTAAATGGTCAGTTGGTGGCCTTAGAAAAGGGCGGCCGGTTTTCTTTCCGGTTGCCAATTGTGGATGGAGAAAATAAAATCAGCGTCACTGCCACTTCCAAATACGGTAAGACCTCTACTATTACCCGGACCGTTCTTAAAAAATGACCAA
>JBBUDC010000090.1:0-4505 GCA_038057495.1 Patescibacteria group bacterium | reverse complement strand
GGGGAGTTTTTTGCTGTTAGGGGAAACAGTTGACGAATGCGTCAGGAGACTGGCAAGCGAGGAGTTGGGTTTGAAGCTTGTGGGGAGTGGTTTTAAGTTGCGCTATTTGGACGAAGATTTACATGAACCCAGGGGACATGTTGTTCATTTAGTTTATGAAGTGCGGGTGAAGAAGGCTGATATAAAAGAGGACGAGAATAAGAGGTTTTTCTTTGAACCGCCAAAAGACATGATTCCGACCCACCGGAACATCTTTTTGAACGTGTCATAATTTTGCCAGTTGGACCCGTCCTACGCTGAAAGCTACGGAGGGCGCAGCGAAACCGAAGTAATGTGGGGTTGAAATGATGATGGCAATCTGATAGAAATGCGAGGATGGTATTGTCGGATAGGGATATTAGGGAAAGGGTCAGAAAGAAGGAAATTGTAATTAAGCCGTTTGATGCGGGGAGTGTGCAGCCATCGAGTGTGGATTTGCATTTGGGGAATGATTTTTTGGTGTTTGATTCGCACAACCAATCAATGATCGATACACGGAAGGATGCGAGTGGATTGATGAAAAGGATTGAAATCAAGGGTGATCAACCCTTGATTATCCATCCCCGGGAGTTTGTGTTGGGGACAACGGTGGAGTGGGTGAAAATTCCGGCGGACTTGGTGGCTAGGTTGGAGGGCAAAAGCAGTCTGGGGCGGATTGGGTTGGTGATTCATTCTACAGCTGGCTATATTGATCCGGGATTTGAGGGTCAGTTGACGTTGGAGATTTCTAATTTGTCGAATTTGCCCATAGCCCTTTATAAGGGGATGCGCATTTGCCAAATGAGCTATATTCAAATGACCAGTCCCGCCGAATTTCCCTATGGACACAAGAAACTGCACAGTCATTACAAAGGGCAAAAAGGCGCCACCGGATCACAATTGGCTAGTGTGTGGGGGAAGAAATGAAAATGCCGAAGACGTCTTCGGTAGACAAGAGAAAAAATAAGTTGTAGATTGCTTCTCATGTCGATGGACAGCGATATACAGAGAGAGATTCTTTCAAATATAAGATTTTGGCCAAAAGGGGCGAGATACTCACAACTAAGACTGGATTATTTGGAGGACGATTTGTTTAATTATCATTTGCAGCATCTGGTGAAGAAGGGGTATCTAAAAAAAGAAGACGATGCGTACGTGCTTACGGAAACAGGGAAATCAATGGTGACAAATATCGATGAGGTCGACGTGGAGACTCCGCCGACTTACAAAGTGAGCGTGTATTTGTGCCCGGTGGTAAAAGGAAAAGTGCTGTTGTATAGGAGAAAGAAGCATCCACAATTTGGGTACGCAGGTTTTATTTCTGAAAAGGTCAGATATGGGGAAGGGACTTTGGAAGCAGCCAAGCGAGGGCTTATGGAAGAGACAGGATTATCGGCGGATTTTCGGCTAATCGGGAACCTGCGACAGGTGAGGAAAAACGAGAAGGGAGAGGTAGTTGAAGATGGTGTATTTTATGTGTGTTTTACTGATAAAGTGAACGGAGAATTGAAGCCAAGTCGAGAAGGGGATTATTTTTGGGTGGAGTTGGGAAAAGTTAGCGAGGTGGAAAAATTATTTAGGCCGAGTGTGGAGATGGTGATAGAGGAGACCAAAAAAGGATTGAAACAAGTTTTTATTTACGATATAAGTCCCGAAGTGGAGGAATACTAAATGATAGGACTTAAAATTAGGGAGGCTTTTGGAGAGCTGGTCCGTGTGCCGGAAACATGGGCCTGGATGGCGGGGATAGCCTTAAGTTACATCGGAGGACAATTTGAAGTATTGAGAGGGCTTGGGCTAGCTGGAATTGCGATCACTGCGGTTGCAACTTGGGCTATTTATGAAAATCAATTGAAACCTGTGTTGTTTGATTATAAAAACCGACAATGAACGAAGTAAGGCAAGTATTTGATAAATTTGATGGGGTTGAGAACGAGGGATTTCCGTTTATTGATTCGCAAGTGTATTTTACTAGACGGGGAACTCCGTATTTGAAAGCTCCTGGAGTGGTGATGGTGGCGAAGCCGGATGTTAATTTAAATGGGACGGGGAGGTTTTTGGAAGGATTTGGTCGAGAGTTGAATTTTAGTCAATATCTTGATGATCCTGGTAAACTTTTGCCGGCAGAGGCGTTGGTGAAGTTCGCTGGACAATTGTGTTATGCGAGTTTTGGTGAAGGTAGGACTTTGAATGCAAACGCACAACAATACTTTGATAATATTATAGCCTCAGGACATGGATCGGTGTTAGAACATCCTAACTTCACCTTTTTATGGTACGGAGTATCAAGGACATTGACACACGAACTGGTTAGACATAGGGCAGGGATGGGGTATTCGCAGTTAAGTCAAAGGTATGTTTCTGGTAAAGTATTGAGATTTGTGGAAAGACCAGAATATCAAAATGTTCCAGAATTACATAAAGAGTTCGAGAGAAGAATTGATCTGGCGACGGTGTGGTATAAAAAAGTTGCCCAGGCCTTATTGGTTTTGCAAGGAACAGGTGAAAAATTGCTAGGCGCTGATGCTAAGACAGATTTGAGGAAGAAGGTTCAACAAGCTGCACGGTCTGTTCTTCCAGGAGAGACGGAAACACATGTAGTTTTGACAGGTAATGTGAGGGCCTTGAGGCACATTTCGAGCATGAGGGCGAGCAAGCATGCGGAAGTGGAGATAAGAGAAGCCGCGTTTAGAACTTGGTTGTGTTTGGCGATTGCCGCTCCAATGTTGGTTAAGGACTATAAAATGGAACAGCTATCGGATGGGACGTGGGGGGTGCAAACGGAACATCCTAAGGTTTAGTGTGGTATAAATTGGGACATGAATGAGAGAGGGAAGGAGAGGTTGGTTGGATGGGGGTGTATGGGGCTGATTGTGTTTGGGGAGATTATTCTGGCGGGGGCTATTCCGTGGTGCGGCGGTCCGCTTTTGGCTTTGACGGTCGGCCTAATATGGTTTAAGGGTGGAATGGAGAGAAATTCAAGAGCGGGAGAAAAAATGAAGTGAGTGTGGTATAAAAGCGAAATGGGTGTGGAAGTTGTACTAGGTTTAGATAATGGAATAGTAATTGGAGCTGGTGGAAATTGGAGACAAGGATCGTTTGTGGAATCGGGTTTGACCCGAGAAGAGTTGTTAAAAATTTATCGAGAATCCTCGTACTCAAAAGACCACCCAGAAGAAGATTTAGGACTTGTTGATCCGTTGCACATATTTCTCAACATTGTCTTGAGCCATGGTAGGGTGAAAATAGATTATGGAAAATTAAAGAAAATGAAAGTAAAAAAGGATGTTCGGGAAGCTATAAGGAGTTTTCAGAGGAGCGGGGGAAAGGGTAAATGGTAAAATTGGAGCATGAAGATGCAGAAGTTGATTGAGTGTGTGCCGAATTTTTCGGAAGGCAGACGAAAGTCTGTAATTAATAAGATTGCTAAGGCGGGCAAAAAAATGGTCTTAGCGACGGAGTGGAACGCGGATCACAACCGGAGTTTGATGACCTTGGTTGGCGAGCCGGAAAAAGTGTACAGGGCAGTATGGAAAATGATAAAAATTGCTGTCAAGCAGATTGATATGCGCATCCACAAAGGTGAGCATCCGAGAATTGGGGCGGTGGACGTGGTGCCGTTTGTACCCGTGTCTGGGGTAACTATTAACGAATGCGTAAAACTGGCGGAGAGATTAGGTAAGCAGGTGGCAAAAGAACTGAAGATTCCGGTGTTTTTGTATGAGGCGGCTGCGACAGCTCCGGAGAGAATTAATTTGGCTGATGTGCGCAAAGGGGAATATGAAGGGCTAGTTTCTGAAATGCGGAAACCCGATTTTGGCTCCTCTAAAATGCACCCTACTGCCGGGGCGATGGTGATTGGGGCCAGAAAATATCTGGTGGCTTATAATGTGAATTTAGATACTGCCGATGTGCAGATAGCTAAAGATATTTCCAATGTCATCCGGGAGAAAAACGGAGGACTACCGGGAGTTAAGGCTTTGGGATTTGCGGTAGACGGCAAAGCGCAGATCTCTATGAATTTGGTGGATTTTGAGAAAACGAATATAGACGAGGTATACCGGGCGATTGAGGCAGAGGCGCAGAAGAGGGGCGTAAAAATATACAATTCGGAAATATACGGTATGATTCCGCTGGAATCGCTGGTAAGAATGGCCAGGGTAAGTTTGAAAGCTGTGAATTTTAAAGCCGATCAAGTACTGGAAAAGAAAATGTATGAATTTGAATAATTTTATTGAGGATTTGGCCAGTTCTCGGCCAACACCGGGAGGCGGGGCGGCGGCGGCAATGGCGGGAGCGATGGCAGCAGCATTGGTGGAGATGGTGGCGGCAATGCCGCCACAAAGTGCTAAGTGCCAAGTGCTAGGTGCTAAGTTGAGAAAACGACTAATGGAACTTGCGGATGAAGATTGCCGGGCGTTTGATGCGGTGATGACAGCTTACAAGAAAAAGTCGGGAATGCGGGAAGCGTTGGAATGGGCGATGCG
>JBBUDC010000089.1:0-12037 GCA_038057495.1 Patescibacteria group bacterium | reverse complement strand
TCTTCCCACAACCTCCCCCAAATCATAAGCTCTTCCGTCTCCCCCCATATCTGTCGGCACTGTAGGTCTCACATTTCCACCTCTAGCAGCCAGATTTATCGCAGCAATATTATTTCCGTCAACTTTTCTCATCATTCTTTTTATCCACTCAGGTAACTCTTTCATACACTATAATTATGCCATGACAAAGCAAGTGGTGTTCTTTGGCTCATCCGAATTTTCAGTTATCGTGCTCGAAAAAGTGCTAAGTGCTAAGTGCCCAGTGCTAAGTGTGGTAACTACTCCGGACAAGCCCATGGGCCGGCATCTCAAACTTACTCCCAACCCCGTCAAACTTCTGGCTCAAGAACACAGAATCCCCGTAGCAACTACTATGAACTATGAACTATTAACTAATAACTCCCGGCCCGTCGGCCTTGTCGCTGCCTACGGCAAAATTATTCCTCAATCCGCCATCGACGCTTTTGGTGGCCAAATATGTAACATTCACCCATCCCTTCTCCCCAAATACCGTGGCCCATCTCCTCTACAACAACAAATCCTAGACGGCATAACCGAAACTGGCGTCACCATTATTCAACTGGATTCCGAAGTCGATCACGGCCCAATAATCGCCCAGGAAAAAGAGAAAATTACATCAGATGACACGACCGTTACTCTCGGTGTAAAACTTTTTGCCAAAGGCGCAGATTTGTTTCTCCAACTCCTCAATAACTCACCCCTTCCCTTCCCCTCTCTTTCTCAAAGAGAGGGGCCAGAGGTGAGTTATACCAAAAAACTCACCCGCCAGGACGGTTTTTTGGAATTTGAAGAATTTAAAAATTATTTGAAAATTGAAAATTTAAAATTGAAAATTGATCGCCTCTGGCGAGCGTATTACCCCTGGCCAGGAGTCTGGACTACAACCCCCGAAGGCCAGCGCCTCAAATTAATCGCTCTCCAGCCTCAAATTTTCGTCCAACTCGAAGGCAAAACTCCCCAATCCTGGCCTATAGTTGTATAATAGTCGCATGCCAGAACATGTAGGTGGGTCTCTATGGACGCTTGGTAAGGATGAGTATGTTATCGTCGGAGAAAAGATTGCTATCGTCGGCCCCGCCACTATCCGCGTTCAAGAATATGGAATTGATCCTGTCATTCAAAAATATATCTTCACAATCCAACTCTATCGCTACTTCGAACTCTTTGGGAACACTAATAATTTCCCCGATCTTGTTATGCAAGGACAGCTACCTTCGGACTTTGAGGCCGTAAACCCTTTAACTTCCTAAGGCACTTCGTGCACAGTTTCATCCCGTGCCATTTGTGCAAGTTTGGTTTGAATACTTTTCTGGTAGATTGAGCTTTCTTTTTCCACTGACCACCGGCCACACCCCGGTGATGAGTATGGGTCTCGCCATATTGAACTCCCTTGCCGCAATTGTCACAAACAAACGCCATAGTGGTATGATTTTACCATGCTTGATTTACTTTTTACCAGCCCCTTTAGCTTTGTAGTTGTATTTGGCGGCATCATCATTGCCATCGGCATCCATGAGGCTGCCCACTGCTACATGGCCGACTATCTGGGTGACCCCACCCCCCGCTCACTCGGCCGCCTCTCACTTAATCCCTTAGTTCACTTAGACCCTGTAGGCACCTTAGTCATCTTAATCACTGGCGCCTTCGGTTGGGGCAAGCCTTCCCCATACGATCCTTACAATCTGAAAAACCCCCGCCGCGACACAGCTCTCATTGCCCTGGCCGGTCCAATCAGCAATTTGCTTTTGGCTCTTGGTCTTTCACTCGTTGCACGTCTCGGCATCCCCCAATTTCTAGTATCTATTATCTATTTTCTCGTTGCTCTAAACGTCAATCTGGCCATCTTTAACCTCATTCCCATCGCTCCTTTAGACGGAGCCAAAATCTTTACCCGTGACCAATCTGGTCAATATTCCCTTTTGCTCCTTTTACTCTTACTTTTCCCCATCTTTGGTGGTCATTCTTTAGCCTCATTAATTGTTTCCCCAGTCTCCAGACTGATACTTGACATCCTGATATAATAGAAGTGTCCTGCCGAGAGGGATAGTCAAAGGAGATTTTTCTTGACTAATGTTCCAAAAGTAAGGGCCAGGGCACAACTCTGTTTGGGTCCTAGTACCCGGATAGACAAGTCCCGATGTCACATCGGGACAAGCTCGCCCACCTAATATTTACTCGGGGAAAAACCTTTGTTTCCCAATCGGCGGGATAATTATTCAGCCCTATCAGCTGTAATCAGCCGAATCAGCGTGATCAGAGATGTTACAGAACTTAGAGTCTACAAACAGTCGCTTGACCTCCTTCGACCAATTTATAAATTAGTTTCCACCATTCCCCTCTCCCACGATCGGCTCCGCAGGCAAATTTTGGCATCTGCGGAGGGCATTCCTGCCCAAATTGCGGAAGGTTTTGCTAAACGCCGCTCTTCTAAAGAATTCCTCCGCTACCTAGAAATCGCCATGGGGTCATCGGACGAAACCATTACGCATCTTCAGGTAATTCTCATTCTCTCTGAAAGCGAAAAGTTTGTAGATAAACCACTCTGCCTAAAACTCATCGAGGATTACAGGTACGTTTCCAAACAAATTAACCTCCTCCGTAATAACTGGAAATCTCACTGATTGTCGCTGATTCAGCTGATAGTGCTGATAACGCTGATCCCAGCTGATTCCGCTGATCAAAGCTGTTAAAATTGTGTCATTGCCGAGGTAGCTCAGAAGCAGAGCAGGGCTTTTGCCTGCCCGCAGAAGCCCCCCTAGCTCAACGGTAGAGCAGCGGTTTTGTAAACCGTCGATTGGAGTTCGATTCTCCGGGGGGGCTCACAGCTTGCGCAGGCGGGTAAAGCTCAGGTCGGGATGGCAGAATTCCCCCTCGGCTCCCTACTCCTTTATTCCGTGCGCTTCATGCTCTTCTTCACTGGCTTGTTTGTAGGCCACTCTTGCATCTCTCAAATAGATACCCTCTTTACAATCGTCCAAAAATCGTCTAAAATACGTCTATAAATGTTCTCACCAAAATATAGCATCACCGAGAAACTTCTGGCCAATATCAAGCGTATTAATAGTTTAGTCATTGGGCTTAACTACAAAAGATTCCCGTATCCAGTGTTGGTAAACTTAGAAAGATCTGCTCGTGATTTATCCACCTTTGCTTCGACCAGTATTGAAGGAAATCCCCTCCCACTCACTGAAGTCAAAAGAATTCTCAAATCCGCTCCGTCACACGCAAGAGACAGCGAAAAAGAAGTGCTTAATTATAATCAAGCTTTGGTGGAACTGGATAAAAAACTCCAAAAAAAAGACGCTATCCTTTCCTTGGCGCTTATATTACATATTCATCGACAGGTAACTAAAGACTTACTACCCCCTCTTGAATCTGGAAATCTACGCCAAAGACCGGTCGTAGTTAACAACCCTCAGACTAGTCAAATTGTGTATTTACCACCCGATTATAAAGATGTTCAGCCGTTGATTGAGAGCTTGATAGAGTTCATTTTAAACAATAAAAATAAAATCGACTCCCTCATCTTGGCTGGCATTTTTCATAAACAAGTGGTCATTATTCATCCCTTTATGGACGGAAATGGCCGAACCACTCGCCTGGCCACCAAAATGCTCTTAGCACAAATGGGAGTCAATACTTTCAAACTCTTTAGTTTTGAAAACTACTACAACAAAAACGTCACCCGCTATTTCCAATCTGTAGGTGAGCAGGGTAATTATTATGAATTAGCAAATATAATTGATTTTACACATTGGCTAGAATACTTTACCGAAGGAATTATCGACGAACTACTCAGGGTGCAAAAAACTCTCCCCCAGGCGATTACTAGCCCAGAAACAAACTTACAACCACACCTCATCAAACTACTTGGGTATTTACAAGTTAATGGATTTATTGCTGATCGTGATTATGCCAAATTGGTGAACAGGGCCAAGGCCACCAGGGCTCTGGATTTCAAAAAACTCATTATTCTCAAGCTGATTGAAAGAAAAGGAAAAGGCCGGGCCACCTTCTACGTAACCAAAGCCACTCTTGCATCTCTTAAATAACGGGTGTATTCTCTATCTGTGCTAAGCCTACTCAAGAATATCGGTCCTTCAGAATTAATCATCATTGGCTTGGTTTTAGTAGTATTATTCGGCGGATCCCGTATCAAAGGATTCAAAAACGTCAAGAAGGAAGTCGAAAAGGCTGTTGCTGGTAAAGACGACGAAGAAGTCACCCCCAAAGCCTGATTCTTCCCCTTGTAATTGCCTCAACTTCTGGCTAAGATAAATTTAAGAAAGCAGGTGATTATTGATGCTACAAAATCTAGGTACAACTGAACTTATCATTATTGCCCTCATCCTCTTGGTCTTATTCGGCGGCAAAAAACTTCCTGAATTCATCAAAGGTCTGGGAGAAGCTGTCAAAGAATTTAGAAAAGCCGCTAAGGACAAGTAACCGTGGACACTGATCACTTGTATTTTTGTTCGAATTGACGTTAATAAGGAATCGGGACTACTGAACTTATCATCATCGCTGTCATTCTTTTGATCCTTTTTGGTGGCAAAAAACTACAAGAACTAGGCAAGGGCATAGGAGAAGCGATTTCCAAGTTCAGAAAAGCCTTCAAGGGAGACGACAAATAGTCTCATCCCTACAGTCTTGGTCAGCTTAGTTACTACTCCAGAGCTCACTTCTGCAGTCATCCTTTCCGGTCATGGCCGCTCCGTCTATTACACCCGTATCTAACTGTAAATTAATACATCAATCAGTCATTTCTATATATCAACATTTCTATGCCTAAAATTACTGATATAATTAAACCATTGCCAGGATGGTGGAGCGGTCAATCACACCACACTGTAAATGTGGTGCCTTACGGCTACGTAGGTTCGAATCCTACTCCTGGCACCCCTCGACTTCGCTCGGGGCTGTAGCCGCTATAGCATTGAGTGCAGTCGAAATGCCCGGATAGTTCAACGGCAGAACAAATCCATGGTAAGGATTAAATTAGAGTTCGACTCTCTATCCGGGCTCACACATTGACTTCTGTTCCCCTCTTCTGTCAAACTGATACCAGAAAGGCAGGTGATTTAATTGGATCAATCACAAGTATCTTGCAATAATTGTCACGCAGTTACCACCAATGACGGCAAAACCGTCTGGGTGTGTGAACAGTGTGGAACCGAAAATAAAGTAGTAGACGTAGCTGCCGCTCAAGCTGTAGTCAGCAATGCTGCAGCTGCCGCGACTCCAGTCGTTACTCCTACAGACCAACCTGCTCAATAAACTTGAGCTTAAATAAAAACGCTTCCTCCTTGTGCGGGAGCGTTTTTTTGGTTAAAATCACCTCATGGCTAAAGGAAACCGTCAACTTATAGCTTTAATTTGCACTGTTTGTAAAACCCAAAACTACGTCGTGGAGAAAAACAGAGTCAACAAACCAGACAAGCTTTCCTTCTCCAAATTCTGCCGTCTCTGCCACAAACACACCTCCCACAAAGAAACCTCCAAGCTCAAGTAACTCCCCTCCCCAAATCTGCTAAAATTCAAGTCATAGGGGTGTCGATCAACGGTAGGTCGGCGGTCTCCAAAACCGCTAATGATGGTCCGATTCCATCCACCCCTGCAAAACATCTTATAGTATAGCAAGTAGAATAAAGTGAACCCTTAAGCCATTCACTTCCGAAGCCGAAATGTCTTTACAGTCTCGATAAATATCAAATATCCCAGAGAGAAAGTTACCGTATACATTACCTGATTCAAATCGAGAGAGGCTGTCCCAAAAACTCTGTTCAACGTGGGGTTATAGAGCAGGAGAGGATGAATGGCAATCGGCATAAAAAAGGCCAAAAGGAAAATAGGGTGCTTTAGGACATGAAAGTTTTTGACAATTAACTTTTGAGAGAGCCAAAAATCAATCAAGGCAAAATGCTGGACTAGTATCATAGTGGTGAACAGAATAGTAACTACAACCATTGGAGTAATTGTAGACATGATGGGGATTACCAACATTAATAGTAACAAAACCATCACTCCCCCGATAGACAACAGATGCTTGAAATCAGAAATTGCCAGTATAGATTCGATTTTTTGCGGCTGTCGCTTCATCACCCCATCGCTTTGGGGAGAAAAGGCAAAGGAGATAGCCGGTAGACCGTCGGTGACCAGATTAATATACAAAATCTGCAATGGCGTAAGCACCGGCAGTTTCAAAGCAACTGCCAGCAATATAAACACCACCTCACTGACATTGCATGCCAAAAGAAACTTAATGGCATTCTTAATATGACTAATGATGCTGCGCCCCTGTTCCACCGCTTCTACTAAAGTAGCAAAATTGTCATCTGTAATAATCATATCGGCCGCTTCCTTGGCCACATCGGTACCGATTAAACCCATAGCCACTCCCACATCCGCCTGTTTTAGAGCCAATGAGTCATTTACCCCGTCCCCGGTCACCACGACGACTTCCCCCAATCTTTGAAAGAGCTTGACCAGCCGGTATTTATGGTCGGGAGTAGTCCGGGCAAATATTCTCACTTTAGACAAAATTGACAGTAAATCACTATCAGAAAAATCATCCAGCTGTTTTCCGGTTAACATGTCCTCGCCCCGACCAATAATACCGGCCTCCAGCCCAATTGCCTCGGCAGTTAGCTCGTTATCCCCGGTAATCATCACTATTTTAATTCCGGCCCGGTGAGCGGTTGCCACCGCTTCTTTTACTTCCTGTCTAATCGGATCGGCAATCCCCACAAATCCCAGAAAAGTTTGGTCTTTCTCAAGTTCTTTTGCCGGCCCATTCTTATAAGAAAAGGCAATTATCCTTAGTCCCTCCCTGGCAAATTTCTCAAACTCCTGCGAAATTACAGTTTTTTCTTTTTCGGTAACGGCACAGATAGCCAAAATTGATTCCGGGGCTCCTTTACTGAAAACCATTTCTTCCCTCCCCTTTTTGACTACTACCGTCATCCTCTTGGTCTCGGGGTCAAATTGCAGTTCGTCTATCATCTTCCATTCACTTCTAACCATATCGGGAACCAGGCCGGCTTTTTGCCCCAGGAGCAAAACGGCTCCCTCCGTCGGGTCGCCGACCACGTCAAAATCGCCGTGGTCTACCTTAAATACCACCGATGCGGTAGAACACAACACCCCGTTTAGCACTAACTTCCCAAACGAACCACGAGACAGGTGGGGTAAATCATCGGCACGGTATATTTCTCCCTCCACCCAGATTTTTTTGACTCTCATTTGATTTGTGGTCAATGTTCCCGTTTTGTCAGTGGCAATCAAGGTCACCGACCCCAGAGTCTCAACGGCATCAAGTTTTCTGACAATGGCTTTCTTTTTGGCCATTCTTTCCACCCCAATAGCCAAAATAATGGTCATTACCGCCGGTAATCCTTCAGGAATGGCAGCCACCGCCAGACTAACAGCAAAGACAAAACTCTCAATAACCGACTTTTCCTGGATAAAAGACAATCCAAACACTACTAACGAGGCAATTAAACCGGCTATTCCCAACTGCTTGCTAAAAACCTCCAATTTTTTTTGCAGTGGCGTTTTTTCTTCCTTAATTTGGGCCAGAGTTCTAGCCAGTAGTCCAAATCTGGTACGTTCACCCGTGTTAACCACCCGGGCGTAACATCTGCCGCGAGCCACCACTGTTCCCAGGAAAATATCCCTTTTCTCGCTCTGGTGGGCATTTTTTTCCACTGGGAACGATTCACCGGTCAGCGCAGCCTCATTGACTTCTAAGTACCAGGAACGCAAAACGGAAGCGTCGGCCGGCACTTTGGCTCCTGCCTCAAGGTAGATTACATCCCCAGGTACTAGGCTTCGGCTGTCAATTTCATTCTCCCGACCGTCTCTAAAAACTCTCACCATCGTAAACGCCATTTTTTTCAAGGCTAAAAGAGCTCTTTCCGCTTTGTGCTCTTGATAGAACCCAAAAAAGGCATTCAGAAAAACAATCAGGAATATAAAAACCGCATCCAATCGTTCTCCAACCGCAAATGACACCACCCCGGCCAAAACTAAAAGGAGAGTCAAAAAATTATTGAGTTGAAAAAACAACACTCTGAACACGGAAAGCGGCTTCTGCTCCGCTATTACATTCTGGCCATACTGTTTTAGAAGTTCAGCAACTTGAGATGATGTCAGACCTTCTTTAGGATCGTGCATTATTTAGATACACTAAGTAGGTATAAATAAACGGCCAAAAATACGAGGAGCAGGAAACCAACCCACTTCGGCACTATTTTCCCCTTAAAACGAACCAGAATTGCCACAAAACACGCCGTTGCAAAAACAAGTGCGACCCAATCCCTGATTTGAATAGGTGTATCGGTAGAAAAGAAAGTAATTATCCCCCCAATAAACAATAAATTGTAAATATTGCTGCCGATTATATTTCCCAGCGTGATTTTCTCCTGATCTTCTGCCTGGCTGAACACTGTAGCAAAAAGTTCCGGCAGCGATGTGGCAATTGCAGTCAGTGATAACCCAAGGATGGTTGTCGAATAGCCGGTCAGCAGAGATATGTTCTCAACGGATGTGACCACCAAAACGCCCCCGATGACAATTCCTACGATAGAAATCGCCAGACCAAGAACTTGCCCCGTAGAGAATTTCCCTTCCCCGATTTTCTTGAGTTTGGGCAAATCTTCATGGGTTCTTCCAAACATCGCCCATTTATATTCAATCACTGTTACCAACAAAGCCAAAAAAATAAAAAATGAGCCTAACAGTAAAGGGGGAAGCGCTATCATGCGCCCTGCAATAAAAAGCATCGTAACAATCAGCAGGAGAAGTGTATTCCGCTGAGTTTTGGTGGTACCGACACGCAACTTCCCAATAAGAATTCCTATCGGAAAAACCAAAAAAATATTGACAATATTTGAGCCCACGATATTGCCCAACGCCAAGCCAATATCTTGTCTTGCGGAAGCAATAGCGGATACTGTTAACTCCGGCAGTGATGTCCCGAGTGCTACGACTGTCGTCCCGATTATAAATGGTGAAATCCTAAGAGCCGCCGAAACCTTCACAGCCAACCCTATCAAAATCCTCGTAGAAACAACCAAAATAATTACTCCCAAAACAAATTGTAAAACAAAAGAATACATTAATATTTAGTATAGCAGAGGTCAGATTTGTGCGTAATAGGTTCGAATGTCTGACATCCAGGGCTGCAAACTTGACTTTCCGTCTCAAAATGATACGATAAATACATATGAATGAGACGAAAAACACTCCAAGGCTTCGAAAGATCCTTAGTATCTTGGGTTCAAAAGACCAGGCCACTAGAGTGGAAATATCCTCGCTATTGAATACAGTTTACCCAATTTCCAAGCCCACTCTCGCCCGTGACCTGAAATATCTACTGACTTCCAATCAAATCCAAAGTCGTGGAGCCGGTAGAAGTACGGCGTATTTTATTCCTTCAGCTCACCCACTCTTAAAACCGACAGGTTTGTCAGGATATTTTGAATTAGATCCAGATCGCCGTACAAACGCTCAAAAACAATTTAATTCGGAGATATTCAACCAACTATCTGGTTTATTTACTATTGATGAGCAGGCAGAACTGAAACATATTTACAAACCCTTCCCTAAAAATCCCAATGTTCGTGAGCTGGAAAGATTTGTCATTGAACTATCTTGGAAGTCTTCAAAGATTGAAGGTAACACATATACTCTTTTAGAAACAGAAAGTCTAATAAAGGATGCCAAAAGCGCCCCAAACAAATCAACCAGCGACGCCACCATGATTTTAAACCACAAGTTTGCTTTTGAGACAATTCTCGATGACCCACAGAGCTTTACAAACTTAAACACGTCTTCAATTCTCCAACTCCACAATAAACTAATTTCCAACTTAAATATTCCCACGGGCATCCGCACAACTAAGGTCGGTATTTCTGGAACTGCTTATATTCCCCCGGATAATCAGTGGCAACTCACAGAATATTTTGGCACCATGTTAAATTGTATCAACGCGTCTACCTTTCCCTTAGAAAAGGCTCTAATAGCTTCTGCCATGATTGCATATCTTCAGCCTTTTGCCGACGGCAACAAACGCACCGCCCGCATGCTCACCAACGCAATCTTAATAGCCAACAACTATTATCCACTCTCCTACAGGAGCGTTGACGAAAACGAATACAAACAAGCCCTCATTCTCTTTTTCGAAACAAATAATCTTTATCATCTAAAAAGGCTGTTTGTTGACCAATATCGCTTCGCCCTGTCCACCTACTCTCTCTGAACCCACGCGTACCAGGTTCGTGATAAAATATACTGGTTATGTGTATCACCTTCGGGAGACTCTTATGTACTGGTTACACAAGAGGCTCCTCTCCCAGAATTTTCTGGTCAATCGGGAGCTTGTTAAGAAGCTCGTCCGAGGCTCTTCTATTTCTGCTTCTGACACAGTTTTAGAAATCGGCTCCGGTACAGGTACTATTACCTGTGAACTTCTGCAAATTACTCCCCACGTCATACCCATAGAAAAGGACCCCAAACTGACCAATCATCCTCAAGACTTCCTCACCTTTTCTCTGCCCAAAACGCCCTACAAAGTCTTCTCCAACATTCCATATAGCATTACCGGGGCCATCGTCCGCAAGCTACTCCTGGCCTCCAATCCTCCCCAGGATTGTTATCTGATTATGCAATCAGAAGCCGCAGCCAAATTTATGATCCAACCCAAAGCCAACACTATGGCCGCCGTTCTGTATTACCCTTTCTGGGATATCCGCGCCATCCATCACTTTGCCCGAACCGACTTCTCCCCCATCCCGGCTGTCGATAGCGTCCTCGTCCACTTCACCCCCCGCTCCCTAGTTACCAACAAATCAGCCTACCAGGATTTTATTGCCCATCAATTTACCCACAATAAACTCGCCAAATTCGTGTCTCCCACTCAATATCTCAAATTATTCGCCCACCACGATCCTCGTCTCTCCCACGGCTCCTTCGCCCGTCTCTCCCGCCTCCAATCTCTCCTCCCTCACCACCCCAGAGTCACTAGGTATTAAATATTCCATATCGTAAAAGCTGTAAAGCCGCCGTACAGTAGCCCTGCCAACGCCACCATTCCCACTCTCCACCAGTTAGGTCTCAAAGCCTTGGGTAAAGATAGGTTCAACCCCAAAATCAAGAATGCATATATACTCATGGCCACTGCGTTTAACACTGCACCTGTTATTACCAGAGCCAACGGCTCAATAAATCCCGCTCCCAAAATCACTATCCCCAAAGCAATTTGTAGCCACAAAAACCCATAAAAATACCTGGAAATGTGGTGCGCTTTTGAGGATGGAATTAGCAGGGCCAGATTCTCTGTAGCCATCCGGGCATTGCTCCCATATACTGCAAACTGGGTTCCAAAAAGCATTAAGGCCACGGCTACCAGAAAAACCACTCCCAAACCCCCCACCGCCTTTGCCTCCAGAAGCACAAACTTTATGCTCGATCCTACTTCGGGATGCCCGTGTACCGTTGCGTAAGCCAAAAGCATGAGCAGTAGCATGGTCATAACCCCCGTCGCCCAAAAAATAATCCCGTGCTCCAAATTAATTCTCCCCCACCATGTTTTGAAACGGGAAATATTTGTCTCCGTCTGGGCAAACACTTCTCCCGTCAAACTGGCCTCTTCTTCTTTTCCCGCCAAAATGTTTGTAATGTGTCCGGCGTACTTGCCCATCCCATACCCTTTTTCTTTCACATACAAGCTCTGTGCCAGGTTTAAATTTCCCCCTGCCCCCGAATATACCAAGGCCGCCAGAAAAGTGGCCAACGGAATTCCCTGGGGCAACCGGCCCACGTTTACAACTCCTGCAGCCAGTGCTATCCAATCAGACTTTCCTGCCAGCCAGATGGTCAATCCCACTACCAGCGGCACGCCCAGTAAAATTATGGCCTTTTGCACCCATTCCTGGGTCCGGTACACCACCTTGCCAATGCTATAAATTCCCCCCAACACTACCAGCAGCCCTATCCCCCACCACCGGGAATACTC
>JBBUDC010000088.1:0-6097 GCA_038057495.1 Patescibacteria group bacterium | reverse complement strand
GTCACCGTCGCCGAAGTTGTCAGTAAAGCTTCAAAAGACGAAAAAGAAAAACTGGACTTGCTGATCAGCAAATTTGGCGTTCTGTCAATTGATCAGGTAGTGGGTGAAATCGCCGGACAATATCGCCAAGATTTCGCCCGTAAGAAAAAACGAGTGTATTTATTGGATTGTTTCATCGCTGCCACGGCTAAGCTTTTCAATCTGAAGCTTATTACCCGCAACCTGAAAGATTACCCCATGACAGACATCGAAATTCTACTCCCGTAACTTGTTACCATATCACTCGTATCTTAGCGCGTTGATTGGATCCAGACGGGCCGCCCGGATGGCCGACGCCAGGCCCGCTAGATTATACCCTCCTCACGATATCTACCAACGCATAGAGGTAAACCGCAATGAGTCCTCCCCAAAAAATAAGAGTCCGTAAACCTCCCATCTCAAATAAATAGGACCCCTTGAGAACTATTGCCCCCCACAACACCCCACCTCCTAACAAAAACCCTATTCCATCGGCATACCTACCAATATACAAGTGGCCTAATCCGGGAAACATCAACGACAATAAGCCTGCCAACTTCTTGTTTTTCATCATTTCTCCTTCGCGGTTAATTTTCTCTCAAACATCACGATATCACTGCACCCCCTCCGTGCTGCTTGTGCCCGCCCCGGATACGCAAGTAATTTGTCTCCTCGTCTGATGACGGCAGCGTCATTTCCAGGAAATCTCGGCCAATTTTTTATTGTAAAATTTAATCCGTCTTGAGAAACAGCTTCATACGTTCCGCTCCACGTCAACCGCTTCCAGGCAGTCAAATCTTCCCACGGCGAAAAACCGGCAAAGAAAAACATATGATACCCATCTTTAAGTTTCACCACCGTCGCGTTACTCGACCGCTGCAACAAGGTTAATGGCGCCTGTTCCACATCGATCCGCACCCCCGGATCTAGTCGCCAATTTAGTCCGTCCGGCGAAAAAACGCTCCTTATCCGCCACAACGGCCACGCCTTATCCTCCCCATATTTCTTGGGATCCGCCCTCATACTCTCATCAAAATAAATCCGGTATCCTCCTTCTACTGCCATGACGCTCAAATGGGCCAAACTTTGAATGTCCTCCACCTTTCCTTTTCCTTCCACTTTGTAGTATTCCCTGACTTTGCTCATCTCATCCGGCCGCGGCGCCCCCGCTCCCGCCTCAAACCGGTACCCCTCCTCTTCTACAAACTTTAGTCCGTCCGTTGACACTGCACTCTTAATCCCGTTCATTATCTTTCCGTTTCCCTCTCCTCCCCTCATGAAATATAGCCTAATCCTCCCGTCCGGGAGCCGTACCGCCGTGGGCATGCTGGCCATCTTCAGGACCAATCCTTCCCACTTCCACGTCTTACCGTCGCACGATGAGCGGGCATACGTATTGTTCTCCGACGGGTGGCTTTCCTTCGTTTGGCCGTGGGTATACATCATCAGACACCCGTTGGTGAGTTCCACAATCTCCGGATTTCCGGCCGAGCAATCTCCCGGCTCTACGGCCATGCCTTTGTAGTTCCACGCCGGATCAAAGAGGACGTACCGGAATAACCCGCGATAGACGGCCAAACCGAGTAAACCAGCAAGCACGAGGGCTCCCACTCCCAGCCACTTCCAGTCATCTTTTTTCATCCATTCCATCATACTACTAATCTCCGGCAGAACAATCTTTTTGACAATTCTGCTTGCTCTCACCTAAAGACGGCTCACACAGATTATTACCACAAACGCCTGTCTGACCTGGTTGATTTTGAGCTGGTTGTATTGATGTTTGGTTAAATAACCTTTTGAGGAAATTGATGATTTCCCCTATCAGCCCTGTTGGTCTCTTTAGGACATTTCCTCTTGTTGGATCACAGTCGTTTCGGCAATTATCAATAGTTTCAGGACCCTCACATTTTCCATCGCCGCAAAGAGATAGTTTTGGCGCTCCACCTGGACCGCCTGCTCCCATCATTTGGCTTGGGGGAGGTGGCTCAATTACTTTTGAGCAGTCAAAAACCTTTCCCCGATCCTGGGAGATGTAGGTCTCAAAAAAGTAAACCGACCCGCCGGTTCCTGCTGCAATGTATTTTCCGTCAGCTGAAATATCCACCTCTTCGATATATTCGTCAAAAGGAATCTCTGTTTTTGATTTGGAATTCTTATCAAGAATATAAAGCTTATTATCAGTCCCGCCCGTTGCGATAAATGAACCATCATCGGCAATATCTATTCCTCCCAAAGACGTATTGACTTTCCAAGAAGCAATGGGGGTATTTTTATCTTTATCAAAAATATAGGCATCTCCTGCAAAAGTGGCAGCGCCGATATATTTGCCATTAGGGGTAAAATTTAAAGCTCGGACAGAACTGCTGCCCGGGGTGGGAAATTTCCAAACAGGATTTTTGGCATTTTTATTAAACAGAAATACTGCCCCGCCATCAGACTCACTACCTACCGCCGCGAATAAACCATCGCCTGAAATTTTTGCTCTATGGACCGGCGAATCACGCGTTAATTGTTCACTTTTAATTAAAGGGTTGTTACTGTCTTTGGAAAAAAGATAAAATCTTCTATCCGGACAACCGGTTGACCCTGATACAAACTCGCCGTTATCTGATAAAGAAACATCATGAAAATTGCCTGCAGCATGGTATTGCCACAGAGGTTTACTGTTTTTAGTATTCCATAGGATTAAAAGGTTGGAGTTAATATTTGATTCATCACCGGCTGTGGCCGCGGCCACGAAATTGCCGTCTTTTGATATAGCCACATTGTAAGCTTGCCCTTCCATTTCGTATTGCCAGATAGGCTTGTTCGATTTTTTATCAAACAGGAGAATTTTATTACCAATTGAAGCAAAAATTTTACTGCCGTCAGCGGATATGGCAACTCCTCCTTTGACATCGTCTCCAATCGGCATACCTTCCCCGTATTTAAATTCCCAAACAGGTTTGTCTATTTTAGCAGTATCAAACAGGAAGACTCTGTAAGAAGTTTTAGCCGCCAAATACTTACCGTTATCAGAAAATGCTACACCCCCAACCCATTCTTTTCCTGTCGGGTAACTTAAAACTTTTTTACCTGTTTGTTTGTCAATAATGGCAATTTCATTTTTATCAAAAGCCGACTCAAACAGTACCGGCCCATTGTCTGGTGAATCAATAATGGATGCTCGAGCCTTACCCAAGCCGTTTGAAGCTTCAAAGTAATAGAAATTGGAACCTAATTTATTAGGCACATATTTGTAGATATATTTAACTCCTTTTTTATAATCATTCTTGCCCGCCGTAGATTTATCGAAGGCGGGATCCATATCAATCATCTTGCCGTTAAAATAAATCTTGACGTATTCTGACTTTCTTCCTTCTTTGTCACGGTAAATGACAGAGTAAGTATATCTTTGACAAGGTGGCCCCCAGAAAGGATAAACCCGGCCTTCGACCAGCTCCGGGTCATTTGCAGTTTTCTGCAGCTTCGGGATTATTCCGCTCGGCACGTTCTTGTCTTCAGCCAAAACCCCAAAAGGAAGGCTCAAAATCATCACCAATACCAAAACCGTCCACTTCATATTAATTTTCTCCCTTCTTCACTAGAGGATACAAGTGACCTAGTAGTGCCACTACCAGAAACAACCCTCCCCACCTCACCGGATGCGCACCCACCAGCGGATAGGTCAAAAAGATCCCGATTCCCACCCCCGCCAGCACATGCACAGCCGAATTATAATAGGCGTGTTTTCTAAAATAGGCTCCAATTTTCTTATACATGATGTCTCACCCCCTCTGTCCAGTATAATACATTTCGGCCACACAACTTTCCCTAAACAGACACTTTCGGCATTCTTGGATACTTACCAGCTCCCCCGCATCCTGCCCCCAAGTTACTGAATTTTTAATTGGCTGTACCGAGCTTCCTCCGCTGGGACACAACGCCAACATTTCTTTTTCATTATCCAAAACATATCTGATAATTTCTCTTCCCAAAATCAGAGCCCTTCACAGCTCTGAGATTCCATTGTAAGAAAAACATCTATTTCCTGTCAACAGCAATTCTATGAAAGCATCGAACTGCGTTACAAAAAATACTTATTTCCAATTCTCCATCACCTACCACTTTTGTTGTGGGACTTGTATAGGCCCCATCTACTCCCCTATCTTTGTAAGTAGCGAACGGACAGTAATCCTTCCCTTCGGGTATCTCTCCCCTCCTTTCCTTTGGTCCACCTCCATAATTAGGCCCGTCTTCAATAAACACCCATGCCCGGGGAGGCGGATTACGTAGACAATTACATACTTCAATATCCGCCATCGCCGTCATTCCGGTATATTACCTTCCCAAAACACCCTGGTCAACCTCTCCACCACATCCACCACAATAGCTTCAATGCCAGAAACTAGAAATTACGAAACAACATTCCCCTTTGCAATCCTATCTTCACTAAGTCGAGTAATCATTCTCTCCTTCGTTTCAACAGAGAGATGTAAGCCGTGGCACATGACAAAATAAATATTGTACGTCGATTTACGATAATCGCTTCTGGGGTGTCTGTATCCACACACCTCAAATGCGTGCATCAGATGAGAATACCAATGCATTGGCAGATGCTCCAACTCAGACGTTTTATACTTACTCAAATTAGGTACCTCTCTTTGGAAAAAAGCTCCTTTAATACCTATCTCTCGTTCGTCAGCTGGATTTAAAACTAAAAATCTCAAATAAGCAGTTAGTTGCCGAGCCAGAGAATCATATGGTTGTTTTGGAACCAAGTCGCATCCTCTGATCGAGGTCAACAAAGTACCTTGCTCCCTCAATGGCAACTTGCTTATCCAATCCTGAACCACCGACCTTGGTTTGGAATTCATATTTGAGGATTATATCAAAAGAACCGTTTTTTTTTAATATCAAGCATTTTCGTCTAAGAATCGCCTCAAGGCTATCAAATCTCTCTTGCTTGGATCGTAATGATATGTAGTTATTCCCGCAGATTGGGCGCTTTTTACCGCCTCCGAATTGTGCTCAAAATACACTGCATCCCCAGGCTTCAAGTCAAAGTGTTTTAACATCAGCTCAAAATATTTCGGGTCAGTCTTTTCGGGATTGTGCTTCAGTGTAAAGACGTCATACGGCATCTTGTCCAGGCCAAATTTCTTAAATTGTTCATCGTTAGCCCCCGTCAGAATGATTTTTCGATTCGGATATTGCTCCAACAAATCCAACATTGGTTTGTACACTCCCTCCCCCTCTATTACAAACGCTTCCACCGCATCCACTAAAATGGTTTTCATTGTTCTTTATTAAGTATTGCTAGTGTAGCAGTAACAGAAGGGTTGTCAATATTGTCTAATTTTACCCGACCGTTGAATTTTCGATCAAGCGGAGTCAGAAACTCACCCGCCCATGAAGGTGTCAAAACTACTACATCGGTAAAGTCAACAACAATTTCTTCGTCACTTAAAATTTCGTTTAGTACTGGTTGAAATGCCAACCATGCCTCTTTACCAGAAGGTCGCGATACTAGTGTCGTGCCAAATTTCTTCAATTGAATTATCATAATAAACTCTCAAATCCTATTGAAACAAAACTATGAGTTCACAAACCAATCCGAACGCTAAAATGTTCGAGTCGAGCTTGAAATACATCGCGTGTTGGGCAGTATACCTCGGGTTTCGGCTCAACCGCTTGAACATCTTCTACCCACTTCTGAGCAATAGCAGGGTTGTTCTGTAAGTATTGATCAATATCTGACTGGCGATAGTATCGATGGCCCCGTGAGCCACCCCGGATTGACGGTAAACGGCCTGCTAAATCCCACCTTCTCAAGGTATCAATTGAAACACCAAGTAATTTTGCAGCTTTCCCGATTGAAATTGGCTTATTTTGCATAGATAAGTGGTTAAATCTATGCATATTCTATCAAATATGCCAGGACCAATGCTCCCTGTTCCTAGTTTTGCTCTGACCACTGTTTTAGAACGTATTCCCACCCGAGCGAATTATAATCCTGAGAAAAATCGAAGGAGCCGAGGGATTGCTCAAATCAGAGAGGAAATCGAGAAAGTTAAGCCTTGTGTTAGTTTGGCGACAT
>JBBUDC010000087.1:0-6789 GCA_038057495.1 Patescibacteria group bacterium | reverse complement strand
AAGCGGCCGGCGGATGACATTTAAGTTAAAGCTAAACAGAGACCCCAGAGCAAAAGATCCGGCGGCGACAATAATAAATATGGGCAAAAGCTGCTTCATAGGAAAAAGATAGCTAGGCCTAATGCTAACAAGATGATGTTGCCCACTAATTCCATGCGCCAAACGTTTTGTTTGCGCCAGGCTTTGACCTGATCATGTAACTGCTTTTGGGAAGCAAAAACCAAAATGATGACCAGGGGAAGAACGAAAATAAGGTTGTATAAAATCAGGTAAGAAAAACCGGAGGTCCAAGTGGCTTTGTCGTGCAGAAGTCCCAGAATCATTAAATATGGTCCGCCGGTACAGGGAAACTCGCAGAGTCCAACTAAAACTCCCAGGGCCAGAGCCGCAGGAAGAGTGGCCCGGTGCATATATTTGGCCAGGTCTGCGTGTATAAATGAGGGGATTTTAAGTTTAATGGGAAACCTGGGGAAGAATTGATTAATAAGGTTAATAGAGCCCCAGGCAACCAAAAGACCGGCTCCGATTTTGGCCATGAAATGCGGGGTGTTGAACAAATGCAGAACCTGAAGCAAACCCAGACCAATGGAGAGATAAACAAGAAAAATGCCTAAGATATAAACGCCGCCAATTTTGAGAATTTCGCCGCGGCTTCTGCCTAAGTTGAACAGGAAGGCCACAGTGAGAAAAAGAATGGAAAAAGCACAGGGATTGATACTATCTATTAGAGAGGCAATCATAACCAGTGGCAGAAGCCAAGTTCCCCCCTGGCTAATAGACCACAAAAAGCTTGTTCCCCAAGGAGAAAATTTGAAAAAGACCAAAACTGCCAAGAGTGCCAGGACGGTGATGATAAGTAATTTAAGGCGTGACATTAGCACTAAAACTGAAAAGTAATGGTGACTGACCGTTGAGTTCGGCAGTAACGGTACGATCGATTTTACCAACCCCTGCCGGACCGTGGGCCGCCGGATCAAATATAACTTCTATTTGGGCACTCTTACCAGGGGCAATTTCAGCGGCAATGCTGGGAATGGCTACGTGGCCCGGCATACCAAAAGGCCCCCAGGTTTTGTCTGGGGTAATCAAAGTCCCTTTGGTACACATACAGGATGAGTAGAGTTTAGTGACGGTGGCCGGAACTGAATCGGAATTGGTAACGGTAAACTTATAACTGACCGGGCCTTTCTTCATAGAAATAGTACCAAAGTCATAGAAAGTCTCTGTAGTTGTAAGTTGGCCAATGCTGGCTGAGGCCACTGCGGGAGCAGCTGGTTGAGGTTTAGAAAACCAAAAAGCCGCACCAAAAAGTAAGCCGAAACTCAAAACAATGCCTATGAGAAGCGCTTTGGAACTCATGAGAGACGGGTTCTTTTAAGTAATAAAGAATTACCCACAACGGAAACCGAAGAAAAAGCCATAGCTCCGGCGGCTAAAATAGGACTTAACAGACCCATGGCCGCAGCGGGAATAAGAATGACATTGTAAATAAAGGCCCAGAAAAGATTGGTTTTGATGGTGCGCAGGGTGGATCTGGAAAGCCGGAGAGCCAGGGGAATGGAGTGTAAGTCTTTATTAACCAGAGTAATACCGGCAGCTTCGATGGCTACGTCAGTACCGGAGGCCATGGCAATACCGATGTTGGCAGCAGACAGGGCGGGAGCGTCATTAATGCCGTCGCCCACCATGGCCACAATCTGACCTTCAGATTGAAGCTGTTTGATGGCAGCGGCTTTGTCTTGGGGCCGGACTTGGGCAAAGAAGCGGGTGATACCTGCAATTTTGGCAATGGCGGCTGCCGTAGTAGGATTGTCTCCGGTAATAAGGGAAGTGCCGATTTTTTGCCGAGTAAGTTGGCTTATGGCATCGGTAGCTGTAGGACGCAGAGTATCGGCGATAGCGATGACTCCCAGAATTTTTTTACCAATAGCCAACACGACTACTGTTTTACCCTGTTTTTCAAGTCTGGCTACATCGGAGGGAACGGAAGGAAAAAGTGAGGGAGTACCCAGAGTGTATTTAATCTTAGAAATAGTGCCCTCAACCCCCCGACCGGCCAGATTTTTAAAACCGGTAACTGGTAAGGACTTAAGAGCGGTTTTGGCTCCGGCGGCGACAATGGCGGAAGCCAAAGGATGCTCGGAATTAGCATCCAGGCTGGCGGCTAAGCGCAGTAAATCGTTATTAGTTACTTGGTTACTTGGTACAATATCGGTGACTACGGGTTTGCCTTCGGTAAGGGTGCCGGTTTTGTCGAAAACTACGTGACTTACTTTGTAGGCAATTTCCAGGTTCTCGGCGTCTTTAATTAGGATGCCTTTTTGAGCAGCCAGACCGGTACCTACTACCAGAGCTGTGGGAGTAGCCAAACCTAAAGCGCAGGGACAAGCGATAATCAGAACAGCAATGGCATTGAGCATGGCCGGCAGGTAACCGGTGCTAATATACCAGCCGGCAAAAGTGGCTACGGCGATCATCAAAACGGCGGGGACGAAATAACCGGAAATAACATCGGCTAATTTTTGAATCGGGGCCCGGGAGGCCTGGGCCTGCTCAACCAATTTAATAATCTGGGCCAACATGGTGGCTGAACCAACTTTAGTGGCCGAAAGAATAATAGCCCCACTGGTATTGATAGTGCCGCCAATAACCAAATCGCCGGTGTGTTTGTAAACCGGAATACTTTCGCCGGTGACCATGGATTCATCAATACTGGTTTCACCGGAAACGACTTTGCCGTCCACGGGGACTTTTTCACCCGGGCGAAGACGGATCTGATCGCCTACCTGAACCTCGGAAATAGGTAAATCGACCTCCTGACCGTTGCGGATAACCCGGGCGGTTTTGGGTTGGAGCTGGATAAGTTTTTTAATTGCTTCGGAGGTCTTGCCCTTAGCCCGGGCTTCGAGCCATTTGCCCAAAATAATTAGGGCAATGATCGTCATGCCGGTGTCAAAATATGGCTCCCCGCGCACCAGACCAAAAGTGACTGCGGCAGAATAAATATAAGCCACTGTAGTGCCAAGAACTATGAGTGTGTCCATGTTGGCGGCGCGGTGTTTGAGACTATTCCAAGTGGAGCGGTAAAAATCCCAAGCTACCCAAAACTGAACTAAAGTCGCCAGAACCAACTGGAAATAAAGAGATTGCAAAAGAGCCGGGGCGGTAGAAGAAATGGCAGGCAGACTACCCCACAAAGCCAAGGAAGCAAATACAGCAGAAATGATAAATTTCATAAATAAAATATTGATTTGGCGGTCTTTATCTTCGGGGGTAGTAGAATATCCGAGACTGGAAATAATTTGAGAAATTTTTTCCAGAGTGATTTGGGTCGAATCGAACTTAATTTGGGCTTTTTCGGTGGCGTAGTTGACGTTGGCAGACGATACCCCGGGAGTACGGCGCAGGACTTTACTAATGGTAGCAGCACAGCTGGCACAGTGCATCCCAGAAATATTTAACAAACAACTAACGGGCGATGATTTGGCCATGATACATATTCATGCCGCAATGAAACCCGTAGCGGCCGGGAGAAGTAACAGTGACTGCAATCGTAACGGGAGTGTTGAGAGGCAAGGTTTTTTTGATTTTCAGATCGGGAATTACAAATTCTTCCAGACAATCGGTAGGATCGGTGCGGATGAGAGTAATTTTTACAGGTTTACCAACGGGAATGGTTATAGATTCCGGAGAATAACCGCCGGAAACGGTGATTTTGATATCAGTGGATATTTCTGAAGTTTTTTCTCTTTTACCTAAAAAGAACCAGTAAATAAAACCGATCAGACCAAGACTACTAACAAGAACTATGGCTTTATCCATGGCGTTTGTCTAAAACTTTCATAACTTCATCAATAACTTCATTTGTTTTGCCTTGGCGGATTTGATCGGCTACACAGGTTTTGAGATGGTTTTCCAAAACTATTTTGTCTGTTTCAGACAAAGCTGCTTGGACGGCTTGGGATTGGTGAATTATTTCCGGACAATACGCGTCTTCTTCAACTAATGAGATTACCTTGGAAAGATGTCCTTTGGCAATCTGCAGACGGTGTAAAATAGAATCCTTAATGGCTGGCACAACCACTATCGTATATCCCCCTAGGGGGGATGTCAACCCCCAAAAGATGGAGGTTTTTTGGGATGTGGAGACGAAGATGTTTTTTGATGAGGCAGGATCCTGGGATCCGGCAGACCTGGGAGTGTCTGTAATATCAGTTTTTGTTAGAAGCTCAGATGGCGAAAAAATGTACAGCTTCTGGGAAAAAGATTTTGACCAGATGTGGAAAGTGTTCCGGGAGGCAGACCGGGTGGTGGGTTTTAACACCATGGGATTTGATGTCCCAGCCATGAAACCGTATGCTCCGGCTGATTTTGCGGCACTTCCCCACTTTGATATCCTGGCCAAAATCAAAGATGCTAATTTTGGCCGGGGGGCTTCACTTAATGCCATTGCCCGGGACACTTTGGGTACTCAAAAAACTGATTCGGGGGGCAATGCAGTGGCATATTGGAAAAAAGCAGATCCGGAAAGTCTGGCACTTTTGCAAAAATATTGTGAAGCAGACGTGGCGATTACCCGGGACATTTATGACTTTGCCCTGAAAAATAAATACTTAAAATTTACCGATAAATGGAATAATGCCAGACGGGTGGAAGTAGATTTCTCATACCTTGTCACCGCAGTGGCGGGTAAACAATCAAGCTTGTTTTAGCTGCTTTTTAAGAAGTTCTAAAGTATTCTTTTTGGCTTCTTCCCCGCTTTGACTCATAGCCTTGGCGGCCTCTTCAAATGTCTTGTTGGTAATATTTTGCGGGTGACCCATATCGTCGTCGGGTATCCCACATCCACAATTAAAACACATAGTACAATGATAGCATGATCGCAAAAATAATTGAAATTATCGATGAGGCAAAGGATATTAAGTCTTTTAGACTGCAGCCTGTCATAAAATACCTACCCGGACAGTGGATGTATGTGACGTTAAGTAAAAACTTAACGTTAAAACACCATTTCACAATCTCCTCTTCTCCCACAGAGTCATTTTTGCAATTTACCACTAAATACCGCTGGGAATCTGATTACAAAAAAGCGTTGTGGCAAAAAAGAGTAGGAGACGAACTGGAGATTACCGGGTCATTTGGCAGTTTTACATTAGATGAAAATGACACCTCTGCCCGTCTGTTTATTGCCGGGGGAATCGGCATCACCCCGTTTCGATCCATGATTAAATATGTGACAGATAAACAATTGACACTACCTATTACCCTTCTGTATTCGGTGAAAAATAAAGCTGAAGCGGCGTTTGCTAACGAGTTATTAGTTCATAGTTCATTGTTCATAGTAGAAACGACGACGGAAGGACGGTTAAATAAAGAAAAAATTGCCAAATATTGTCCGGATTGGCAAAACAGAACTTGGTGGGTATGCGGACCACCGGCTATGGTAGAAACGGTCATGGCTTTCGCTCCGCTTGCTTCAAAATCTGAAGAGTTTACCGGCTATGCTTCTGACTAATCATAGCCATACCCCATCCTCCAATAGCCCATCATTGGTTTTATGATAACATCAGGGACGGGATTATTGTCAACTGGAAACGGTGGCTTTGGAGACAATATTTTGAATCATTTACAATTGAGGACGGCCAGACACTAAACAAGAAGTGCCACAACTCCGATCAAAATATTCTTACTCACTGAAACGATTGTATACAAGCCGTAGGTAGTTTGCAACTGCCTGCCAATAGCTTCTTTTGGCACAGATAGTTTCTAAAGCCAAAACGTCGCCGGAGGTGGCTGAAACAATCAGAGAGGTTTGGGGATACATGATAGCTTGAGCATCGTCTAAATGATCCAGTCCCCTAGCGTGACCCAATTCGTGGGCCAGGGTGTGGACTAGTTCATTTTTGTCAGTAATAAAAAAGATATCGATAGTATTGGTACTACCGGTATACAATCCCTCTTCGGGTTTGACAGCCAAGGCCTGATTAAAAGTTCCAATGGTGGAGTTTATTTTGACTACCCCGGAATTATAGTTGTCAGCTTTTTGATTTAGTGATTTAGCTAACTGATTTAGCCGGTCTGCTTGCTGTTGTAAATCTTTTTGCCGGGCAAGTAATTTGTCATATTCATCCGGTGGGGCTCCGCCTTGAGAATTCCAGTAATTAATATCAGCATTTAATTGCTTACTTCGTGTATCGAAAACAGCGACTTGTTCCTCATATTGGCTGATTTGATAATCTAAACTACCACTTTGGGAGGTCAAACTTTTTTCCTGCTGGTCGATTTGGGTTTTGAGGGCCTGGCGGGTATCATACACAAAATTGACGGTTAATAATCCGTCAGGATCGTAATCAAAAATATTTTTGCCGCTGGGCTTTTCCCACACAGCCTCGGCAGATTTAAGATCCTTGAGCAGTTGCTCCTGCTTAACTCCAAACTTAGGATCGATGCTACCAAGCTTATATAAGATCGGCCGGGCGCAGGGATAAATATATATGTATCTGGAAGCGACCAGCACAGAAGCCAGGATCAGCCCAAACACTAAAACTTTCTTCCTCACCCCTAAATTCTACTATTTATATACCGGGTGGTAAAATTATGGAGTATTGCGGGGTCGGCTAATGGTAGGCCTACAGACTCTGAATCTGTCAATCTTGGTCCGAGTCCAAGCCCCGCAGCCAGTATGAATTTGAAAGAGGTTGGGAGGTAGCGCTTTCCGCGCCCGCCTCCGCGGAAAGCGCGTCAAATCCGCCTTTTTTGAAACTTGCGGACAGCCGCCGTAAAAAGAAA
>JBBUDC010000086.1:0-6117 GCA_038057495.1 Patescibacteria group bacterium | reverse complement strand
TTGATCTTGGTGGTAAGAGAGTGGCGGACTAGTTCGGAAAGGCTAAGTTTGCGGCTAGCGGCGTAGAGCCGGGCGCTTTCTAAGAGGTCAGGGGGGAAGAGAATTTGGGTGCGGATCATCATGAAAGGAAGTATACACCATGTGTATGATGTATGTCAACCCATTCGACAAGCTCAGGGTTGACGGTGAGCGCTGAGTCGAACCGTCAAGGCTTGAGTTTTTGGAGAGCGGTTTTGGCATCTTGGAAGTCGGGTTTGAGCTGGAGAGCAGATTCGTACTGTTGGCGGGCAAGATTGGTTTTACCGAGTGATTCGTAAATCAGTCCCAAGTTGTATGGAATGCGGGGATCAGTGGGAGAAACTTTGGTTGCATTGGTGAATATTTCTGCGGCCCGGCCGTAATGGGCAAGAAGGATATTGGTGCGGGCTGCTGATTTGTAATAGTTTGGGTGGTGGGGAGATAGGGCGATGGCTTTGTCAGAGAGAGAGGTGGCGGTGTTGGCCAGGAGCCCGGCAGATGTAGCGTCTTGGGGAGCGAGAATTACAGCTATGTAGGCCATGGAAACGGCATATTCGGAGATGATGGCAGGTTCGGTGGGATTGAGCTTGGTTGCCGATTGAAAAGATTGGAAGCTAGTACTTAAGTATTGGGTGTCCTGGGTTTTTTGGAAGAATTGGTAGTTTTTTTGACCGCTAGCGTAAAACGTATCGGCGTACCAAAATTTACCAATAGCACTTAGCACATAGCCCATAGCACCTAGCACTAAAAAAATGGTGAACTTTTGACTACTCGTCATGGAGAGTAATAGATATGGCGGGAAGGAGAAATAATAGCAGTTGCATGATAACTACGGAAAAACCCCAGAAGTTGGTGATGCTTATTGATAACCATCCTGCGAGTAAAGCATACCTCACCCCGCTTGCGAGCTTCCCCTCTCCTAATTTAGGAGAGGGGTTAGGGGTGAGGTATATACGAATCATTGATCCCAACAAAACTAAATATGAAACAAGTCCCAATATTCCTGTCGTCGCCAGGTAATTTAAGAATTCGTTGTGGGCCTTGTTGTACAGCAGTTCCCATTCAGATGTTTGATTGTGCTGCATGGGGCGGTATTGGTAATAGGCCTGGGCGAAGGTTTCCGGACCGGTGCCAATTAACAGATTTTTGATGCTGGAAGTCCAGATTCTAGTGGCCCCAGTCCAGACAATTTTCCTGATAGTTCCTGATTCAGTACCGCCGGATTCTAGAGCCGTTCCGGTGCTAGGGGCTAAGGGCTGAGTGCTATGTAGCATTAGATCGCGGATGGGATTGGGAATCGTCAGAGTGAGGGTAAGAGTAATTGTTAAGAAGATGATTAAATTTTTAAGTACTCCCTTTTGATTCCCCCCTAATTTAGGGGGGAAAAGAAGAGGAGTGCCCCAAAAGATAACAGAGGAAATGCCAAACGCTAGAAGTCCTGATCGACTTTTGGTAAACAACAGGGTGGCAAAAAGCAGGAAGAAAAGAGACAGATTTATGAAGTAAGATTTATGGCTGATGAGTTTTGAGATAGGGATGAAAATGAGAGCGACGATGTACGCTGCTAACCAGTTGGGTTGACCGAGTGTGGCAAAAACCCGGGTTTGGACATCTTGGACCCAGCAGGCTACGTTGAAGGAGCCAGTAGTAAGGAGACAGGAGATGGATAACCCAAAGTGCTCCAAACTGCCATATATTGCCACAATGGCAGCAGCCCACAACGCACAGTGCACAGCCCGCAATGACGATTTGGAATCCATGTTGGAAACGAAGGCCCAGTAGAGAAGAGAGTAGGAAAGAAGCGACAATAAGCCGCCGTTCCAGCGGGAATAATAACCCAGCCAGGAGACATGGGGATCGATGGAAAATAAGAGACTAAGAGATTGAGAGATTAAGAAAATTAAGATGGGCCAGTCGAGAAGAGTGCGTTTAAAAATAAATTTGTTTTCGACGATGCAGCGGATGGCCCAGGTGCCAACAATAAGTGTGGTGAGAATATAAGTAAGAATTAGTTTATTAAATTCAAAAAGTTCGGAAGTATTGGGGAGCCAGACGAGAGGAACGAGGAGAAAAATTAGATAATAGAAAATAGAAATTAGAGACTGGAGGCGTTTGGACCAGGACATGGAGTCTAGTTTAGCAGAAATTTGGTAATATTAAGTTTATGACTAGTTTAGACCACGATTTATATCAAGCCGAGCAGAAAGACAAGATGCAGTTGAATAGAATCGGGAAGATATTGAAGCGGATCAGGCCGAAGATCGGGAAGACGGCAAACGTTAAGGGAAAATCAAACGGGAACTGGACGTTTTGGTGATGTCCCCGGGGACGTTTTTGCAGTATTTACGAAGTTTGGAAAGCAATAATTAGGCGCCGGGGCCAGGACATGAGAAGAGTTTAACAGATTAGGTTCTTGAAGTGGCGTTATTTTTTGCCGGTGATGAAGTTGTAAATCTTGGAAGCAAGGCCTTTTCCCAGTTCGTCTCCTTCGTCATGAACGGGGATGGGCATGCATTTATGAGTTATGGGGTTCACGATAACGCGATGACTGCCTTTCCCTTCTCTTACTTCCAATCCTTTCTGCTGGGCCAGATTTAGTAGTCCGCGAACTTTACGGGGGGGGCGATTGGTTTCTGTTTCTAAATGTTTCTTCGGACGCGCACGTGATGCTTCTTGAGCAAGGAACTCATTTATTCTGGCTTGGTCTTCCTCGGGGATTGGCTGGGTCATGTTGATTTTGGAGAGATATCTACTTGAGTAAGGAGGTAATGCGGAGGATTCTGGAGACGGGTGTATATGTCTGGAGTGACTGTTGAGAGAGCAGCAATTGCTTCTACAAGATTTTTTACAGCTGATTCTGGGGTTTCCCCTTCGCTAATACATTCTGGTACATATGGGACGGTAGCTGTCCAATTGTCCTCTTCGGAAAGTTGCTCGAGTAATACTGGAATCTCCACATGTCGATTTTAGTCTGCCTGAAATAATTGTCAATGATTAGGGAATTTGGAGGTGGGCTGGGGGAGGAGGAGATGGGTGGGTAACTCCTCTGCGTCCACCTAAGATAAATGTTGATTGTGGAGTTGGATGATTACGGACTGTCCAATAATGTTTGTTAGGGCGGTATCTTGGGCTGCGTCACGTGGGTCCGGGAGTACATCGCCGTCCTCGATGAAGTCGGGAGCGAACCCTTTTTGGCATCTAGAGCCGTCGCAAGTCAGGACGAAGGAGCAGTGGGGTGCGGATGTGCCGGGTCTTTCAAGTTCTTTGGTGGCTGCATAGGTTGCGCAGAAATTGACTGAATTACCGTGAGACATGGGTTGGATATTATTTAACGGAAAGTGGTTTGTCAAGGCCGAGATAATTTAGTAGTGGGGGCCGCCGCGGGATTTGCGGAGATTGTTTTTGCCGTTGCCTGGCTTTTGGGGCCGGCGTTTTTTGTCTGAATTGGATGGAGGTGTGGGTTTGGGTTCTGGTTTTGGGTGGGGAATTTCTTTGGTCATGCGCGACTTTTTACCAGTTTGGGGTGGACAAAATCAAGAGGGAAGATTATATTACTGATTATGCCAGAATTAGGGAGGTTACTGCCGGATGAAGTTTTTAGGAAATTGCAGGTGATGGCGGATATATTGGACATGCAGAAGGCAAGGAAGCGGAAAAGGGAAGAGCAACGCAGATTGGAAGGGTTCGTGGGGGAACTTAGAGGGATAGAAAGGCAAGTAAAACAAAAGAAGAGAAAAAAGAAATAAGTTTTGTGGTATATTGCGGGTGATTATGGGGAGATGGGGTTTAAGCCAGCAGTTGAATGTGGTTTAAGTGGTGGGATTTTTGGAAGTATTCGTGGTCGCAGGTGACAAAAATTCCGTCCCTGGAAATGGCTAAAAAATGATAACTGGCGTCGTAGACGGTAGTACCGTTAGTGAAAGACATGTTTACGACTTTCTGAATTTGGCCCTTGCTTAAATCGACCTTTTTAATCGGCAGTTCAAAAAAGGCATCCAGGTAGTTTTTGACCCTCATGATGTCTCTGTCCAGAAATCTGATGGCGTTGGCGACCTCAAAATCCAGAAAGACGGTTGATAGCAACTGGGTTCCCCTGTTGCTTAAAAGTGATTGGAGTTTTTTATTGACCTGACCTGATTTGTCAGACAGGGAGGTGACAATTAAGGACGCGTCAATTATATAATTTTTCATAATCTTCCCCGGCTTATGGCGTTACGAATTTGCCTGGGAGTTGCTTTAAGAGTACCTCCAAGGGATAAAAAATGCTCTATGGGATTGGGGTTTTGCGCTAGTCTGCGGCTGACAATTTTATCTTCGGTGGCGGCAGACACAAATTTACTGATTTGGCCGGTTGGGACGGCGGCTAACAGCTGGGTATACAAATAATCGGGCATGCTGATGGTAATACGTTGAGTATTCATACTTATGGTATGAACAATGGTAATACTTATTCTGGTGCTTGTCAAGAGACCTTTGGGGATTTATATTGCGAGTGCCCCTCGACGTTGCTCGGGGTTATAATATGTTTGATTATTTGTTCGGTTTACTCTCGTACGATGTGGGGATTGATTTGGGGACGGCGAATACGCTGGTGCATGTCAAAGGCAAGGGAATAGTAATTCGGGAGCCGTCGGTTGTGGCTATGCACAAAAAAACCAAACGGGTGCTGGCCATTGGCGAGGAGGCCAAAAAAATGCTGGGAAGAAATCCGGCGACAATTGACGTTATCCGTCCTTTAAAAGATGGAGTGATTGCAGATTTTGACGCTACAGAAGCGATGCTTAGGCATTACATTTTGCGGGTGCATGAAACAGGTCACGCCATTCCCAGAATTCCCAAACCCCGGGTAGTGGTAGGTATTCCATCAGGGGTAACAGAGGTAGAACGCAGAGCGGTACAAGAAGCGGCGCTGTCTGCGGGGGCCAGACAATGTTTTTTGATTGAGGAACCGATGGCAGCCGCTATTGGAGCGGGTTTACCCATCACAGATCCAGGGGGGTTATTAATAGTAGACATTGGAGGAGGGACGAGTGAGATTGCGGTGATTTCTTTGGGGGGAATAGTTTTGAACAAATCACTACGGATTGCCGGAGATGAGATGGATGAGGCAATTACACATTACATGAGACTGAAATATAATGTGTTGATAGGAGAGAGAACCGCGGAGGAGATCAAGATTACTTTGGGCAATGCCCATCAATCTGCTTTTAAGGGAACTGATAAAGTGATGGTGATCCGGGGAAGGGATTTGGAATCGGGGTTGCCAAAATCCATAAAAATAACGGCTGCGGAAGTACGGGAAGCGATGTTGCCAACTCTGCGGGAGATTACCGGAGGAGTAGCAGACTTGATTGAAGAGACGCCACCGGAACTGGTGTCTGATATTTTAGAAAGAGGGATTGTGATGGCCGGAGGAGGAGCACTGATTGCCGGGATTGATAAGCTGATGAGTGAAGAAACCCGGATGCCGGTGTACATCACCGAAGATCCCATGACGGCTGTCGTGCGCGGATGTGGAATGGTTTTAGATGATGCAAAGCTTTTAAGTAAAGTTAGGGTTGTGGGGGGATTGAGGTAGAATAAACTAATGAAAAAGTTTAAGCCGGGGGTATCGTTTGGGGATTTTGTGGTGACAGATGTGATGACGAAACAGCTACGGGGTAGGACAGAAATGCCGGTAGATTACCGCAAGGGACTGGTGGTGTGGCTGGCAGTGCTAGCGGCCATGGGACTACTTGTCATGCGGCTGGGAAGCCTGCAACTTTTGTCGGGAGGAAAATACCGGGTACTGGCGGATGAAAACCGGGTCAAGAAAATCAGAATTGCGGCTGTCAGGGGAAAGATATTAGATCGGAATGGACTGGACTTAAGAAGCTTGGGGGAGGCGGCCGGACATGTGGTGGGATATGTTGGGGAAGTGAATGAACAAGAAGTGGGATTGCTGCGTGAGCAAGGCCAAAAGTATGAGATTGGCAGTCAAATTGGCCGGTCTGGATTGGAACAGGAGTACGAGGAACAGCTAAGAGGAATTGATGGAGGACAATTGGTAGAAGTAGATCCACATCAGGAAGTGGTACGTAATTTGGGTAAATCTGACCC
>JBBUDC010000085.1:0-9945 GCA_038057495.1 Patescibacteria group bacterium | reverse complement strand
GCCCATATATGGGCAAAGACAAAATAACTTCTAAGAAGTAGAATTAAATCAATGCTTCCTAAATTTAAACTGCCCAAAATCGAGTTGTCTCCCTTGCGCCAGATCAACTTTATCTTGCGTGAAGTGGCCAAACTTCTTTGGGCTACCAGTCCCCAAATGACTATCTCGCTGGTTATCGTCAACATCATCAACAGTCTCACTATCCTCCCCACCCTTTACCTTGACAAGTATTTTATCGATACTATAGTCTCCAACATTGGCAAACCCTGGCAACCGGTCCTGCATGTTATCTTCTTTATCGTCCTTTTCCGTTTCATCAACGGCACCGTCAAATCTGTGACTAACCGACTCATTGGTTATTATAATCGTTTTCTCTCCCGTCGCCTTGCCGATAAAATTGACGCCCTTATTGGCGAAAAATATTCTCAAATAGATGTTTCCCTAATAGAAGATCCCAAGTTCAAGGACAGATATAGCAAAGTCGAGCGTGAGGGCAGTTCTAGAGCTTTCCCTATAGTTTCCTCGTTTGCCGACCTGCCGTTGTACATCAGCGGTATTATTTCCGCCCTTTCCATTTTCATCTTTTTCCAACCCTGGCTTGCGGTTTTATCCATTGGTTTTCTCGTCCCCATCCTTATTGTGGATGCCAAATTCATCAAGCTCGATTATCAGATTGAAACCGAGTTAAGTTCTCAATATCGGATGCGGAGCATGTTAGGCTACTACCTTATTCGCTCCAGAAGCTATTTGGAACTTCGCCTACTGAGAATCGGGAACTACCTGGTAAAGAAATTATCCGGAGTTCAAGAAGGTATTACAGGGGTTAAGCAGAAAATGGTCAAAAGTCGGGTGGCTACCCGCTCTCTCGTTTCTCTCCCCCAGGATATATTTTTCTACAGCCTTGATATTTATTTCGCTTTTCTTGCCATCATTCGGCAGATTACTATTGGCTCATCCCAGGCTTATGTTAGAGCAGTTGCCACCTTTAGAGACAATTTAGGCGGCTTGGTAGGAGCCTTTCTTCAATTTTACGAAAACTATCTTTACGTTTCAGATCTCGTTTGGTTTCTCAATCTTCAACCGAAGCAAAACCCCCAATTTGGTAAAGCATTTCCCAAAAGAGTTCACGCCGGCATCACTTTTGAACACGTATGGTTCAAATACCCTGAATCAGATAACTGGATTCTCAAAGACGTAAACTTCATCATTAATCCTACCGAAAACATCGCTCTCATTGGTGAAAATGGAGCTGGAAAAACTACTTTAGTAAAACTTCTGGCTGGCTTTTATGAACCCACCCAAGGCAAAATCAACATTGATGGAGTAGCGATTAATAAGTATCGCCTAGACGACTACTGGAAAAGTCTGTCTATTCTTTTTCAGGATTTTGAGGCTTATGACTTTACTGCCCGGGAAAGCATTGGTTATGGGAATGTTGACAAATTGAATAAACTTCCCGAGATCCGTAAATACGCCAAAATGACTGACATCGATCGCTGGATAGAATCCCTGCCCCTTAAATATGAGAACTCTCTTTCCCGGCATTATGAAAAAGGCGTTTCTCCTTCTTCTGGTCAATGGCAACGCATCGGTTTGGCCAGAACCCTCATTAAAAATTCCCAAATCTTGGTTCTTGATGAACCCACCAGCAATGTTGATCCCCAGGCAGAGGAAGATATATTTAACCAAGTTTTAAAATTGGGTAAAGAAAAAATCTTGATTTTCATTTCCCACCGTTTCAGTACCGTCCGTCGGGCGGACAAAATTCTCTTACTTGAAGGAGGCAAGATCACGGAACAAGGCACCCATGACCAGTTAATGCAGTTAGACAAAAAGTATGCCCAACTTTTCCATCTTCAAGCCAAAAGTTATCAGTAAATTTAAATCCCAATATAGTGGGGACATAGAGGTCCGTCAAGGTTTAGGATACAAGTATGTTGCCACTGGAAACCTTACCCAAAGTGGGGGAGTTGTCGCCGATGTCTGGAAACCGGTAATTAAAAAATTATCTATGAACTATGAACTAAGAACTAAGAACTGGTTGATCTTGGGTCTGGCTGCCGGCACTGTCGCAAAACTTATTCCTCAACCCGCCAAAATTACCGGCGTAGAAATCGATCCGGTGATGTTAGAAATTGGCCGCCAATATTTCGACCTGGGCCAAATCCCAAATCTAAAAATTCTAAATCTGGATGCTATGAACTATATACTCAAAACTCAAGACTTTTTTGATTTCGTTCTCGTAGATCTCTATCTTGGTGATCAAATCCCTGAGTTTGTATATTCCCAAAAGTTTTTAGGTCAATTAGACAAAGTGGGTCAATTAGTAATTATCAATCACTTATTTTACGATCAGGATAAGCGCCTCAAAGCCGAAAAATTGATAACCCAACTCAAAGCAGTTTTCAAAAATATCCAGCTTCATCACGTTCTCACCAACCTTCTGATAATTTGCTCATAACCAGGTATAATCTAAAGCAATGTCCCTCTCTTAAATTAAGAGAGGGATTAAGGGTGAGTTATTATCATTTATGTTTAAATTTCTTTCTAAATTTCTCGATCTCAACCAAAAAGAGATTGATCACTTTAAGGCCCGGGTAAACGAGGTAAATTCATTTACAAACAAGTATAAGAAGATTAAAAAAGATGATGAATTTGCCGCCAAAACTGCTGATTTCAAGAGCCGTTTAGCCGATGGATCAACCTTAGACGAGCTTCTTCCGGAAGCCTTTGCTCTGGTTCGCGAAGCTTCAGACCGGGCTTTAGGACTGCGCCATTTCGACGTTCAGCTCATGGCTGCGGCCGCCTTTCATGAAGGCAAAATTGCCGAGCAACGAACTGGAGAAGGCAAGACGTTATCGGCAGTTCCCGCTCTTTATTTAAGTGCTCTTACTGGCCGTGGAGCTCACTTAGTTACGGTTAACGATTATTTGGCCCGGCGTGACGCAGGTTGGAACGGTCCCACTTTTCAACTTTTAGGATTGTCAGTCGGAGTAATTATCCACGAGCAATCATTTATTTTTGATCCCAAATACTCTGACCAAACCCACGGTGATGTCCGTCTGTCTCATTTGCGTCCGGTGACCCGTCAGCAGGCATACGCCGCAGACATCACGTATGGTACTAATAACGAGTTTGGTTTCGATTACCTGCGGGACAATATGGTGGGTTCCCTGCCGGAAATGGCCCAACGTGGTCACCACTTTGCCATTGTTGATGAAGTAGACTCAATTCTTATCGACGAGGCTCGTACTCCACTGATTATTTCTGCCCCCGACACCGAACCCACTCAAAAATATTACGAGTTTGCAAAACTCGTAGACAAACTTTCTCCAGATACCGATTATGTCATTGATGAAAAGCACCGGACTGCCAACCTTACCGAACATGGACTTAAAAAGACCGAAAAATTACTTGGCATTGAAAACCTTTATGAAAAAGATTTCGAAACTGTTCACCATCTTGAGAACGCTCTCAAAGCCCGAACTCTCTTTTTGCGTGACCGCCATTACGTTATCCGCGAAAACCAAGTTGTCATCGTGGATGAATTCACCGGCCGGCTCATGCCCGGTCGCCGCTGGTCAGAAGGTATTCATCAGGCAGTAGAAGCCAAAGAAGGAGTTACTATTCAGCAGGAATCTAAAACTCTGGCTACTATTTCTTTCCAAAATTACTTCCGGCTCTATGAAAAACTGGCCGGTATGACGGGAACTGCCGCCACCGAAGCCGAAGAATTCAAGAAAATTTACAAGTTAGATGTGGTGGTTATCCCCACGCACCGGCCCATGATTAGAAAAGACAATGCCGATATTGTCTACAAAACTACCCGGGCCAAATACTCTGCCTTGGCAGAAGAAATTGCCGACTGTCATAGGCGGGGCCAGCCGGTCCTCGTTGGTACTACCTCCATCGAGAAAAACGAAGTCGTTGCCGAACTTCTCAAGAGAAAAGGCATTCCCCACGAGATCTTAAATGCCAAAAATCATGAACGGGAAGCCCAAATTATTGCTGAAGCCGGAAGAAAAGGAGCCGTTACCATTGCTACCAACATTGCCGGCCGGGGAGTAGATGTAGTTTTGGGCGGTACCGTGCCCCAGTCCAAAAGTAAAAGAGAATTGACCAAATGGCAAAAGGATCACGACGAAGTTCTCAAAGCAGGCGGCCTGCATGTCATTGGTACCGAGCGCCACGAATCCCGCCGCATAGACAACCAGCTCCGCGGCCGTTCCGGCCGTCAGGGTGATCCCGGTTCTACCAGATTTTACCTGGCCCTAGACGATGACATTATGCGTATTTTCGGTGGTGACCAAGTTGCCAAAGTCATGACCATGCTCAAAATTCCCGAAGACGAACCTATCGAACACGGTATGGTCAGCCGGGCCATCGAGCAGGCCCAGGTCAAGGTAGAAGGTTTTAATTTTGACGCCAGAAAACACGTAGTCGAATACGACGACGTCATGAACAAACAAAGAGAAATTGTGTATGGTCTGCGAAAACGCGTTCTTTCCGGAGAAATAGCAGAGTCAGAGGTGATTTCTAACGTCCAGCGGTTACTGGCCAACATTGTCAAGACTTACGCTCCTCGCGGGGTTGTTGAGTCTGAAGTTTTGCCCATCATTACCTCACTTGTAGAAATAGTACCTTTCGACGACGATTCACAAAAAGAGATTGCTAAGCAGTTTAAAAAATCAGGTACTGCCAGCGAAATCATCGCTTCGATTAATCAAATTATTGCTGATGCTGTTACCCAGCGGAAATCTCAAGTAGGCGTTGAAGTTTGGAAAGAAATCATCAAATATGCATATCTCTCCTCGATCGACACTCTTTGGATTGATCATCTTGATGCCGTCGAAGATTTGCGGGAAGGCATTGGCTTGCGTGGTTATGGTCAGCGGGATCCTTTAGTTGAATACAAAGGTGAGGCTTTCTCCATGTTTGAAAGATTGATGGCCCAGATAGATTCCGAATTTGCTAAGCGGCTATTCAGAATACAAATAGGAGCGCAGCCCCGCGAAGCCTTGCGCGAAGTGGGGCCGGCCGTCGAAGTCAAACCAGAAGCTGCTAAACCAACCTCTCAAAACAACGATTTCCTGTCTGCCATGCAGTCCCTGACCCGGGCTGGTGCTTCCAATGAGCACAAAAACCTCGGCCGCAACGATCCCTGTTGGTGCGGTAAGAAAAAGCCTGACGGTAATCCGGTTAAGTACAAAAATTGTCACTTTCCAAATTAATACACCATATTAACGACCGTTAAAACGATGTCTTAACACATGGTCACATTTGTATATTTTGATCTAGGCGGAGTGGTTATCCAGGATTTCAGTGGTACAAATAAGTGGGAAGAGATAAAAAAGGAGTGGAAAATCACAGATAAATACTGGGATAAATTCGAGCCCAAACTATGTGCTGGCCAGGAGAAAATCAGCTCCGAATTGCTGAATGCTTTCGTTAGCCGTTTTGAAACCAACCCATCAATCTGGCCGGTCATTGACGAGATTCACGGGCGTTGCAAAATTGGCCTTCTGACCAACATGTATCCGGGTATGTTTGCTGCCATCAGGGAAAAGGGGATTCTGCCAAAAATTTTTGAATTGGCGGAGCAGAAATCTGGCGTCAAAGGCAAAGATATTTTATTTGTGGACAACAGCCTCAAAAATATCGAGGCCGCTTCCAATTTTGGATGGCAAACATTTCTCTACGACTCCTCAAATCTAAAAGAGTCGAGCCACAAACTTTCCGATCTGGTGAGTATAATGAATTAATGTCCATATTTAACGCCCTCAGGTTATTATGAAAAAAGCCAAAAATATTTTCATTATTCTTCTATTTTTTCTTTCCGCTCTAGACATTGACAGAATCAATACCCGTCGAGGTTACTACCCTCACGCAGTAGGCAGAATTTTTCAAAACAAAGTTACGGAAAGTTTTACCATTATCCGTAAAAAGGCTTTTTCACTGTTTTATTTTTAAATGTCCAAAAAAATTGTCTTAGGAATTTTAATTGTTGTCTTGGCTGCTGTCCTTCGCCTGATTGATCTGGGTAATAATCCTCCTGGAGTTTACGTGGATGAAGCCGTTCATGGTTATAATGCCTACTCGCTTCTTACAACTGGCCGGGACGAATATGGCAATCCTTTACCTATTCTCTTGCGCTCGTTTGGAACCTATCCTCCTGCTCTCTATACATATTTTACCGTTCCTGTCGTCAAACTGCTCGGCCTTAATTCCCTAGCCATTCGCCTGCCGTCAGCTGTTTTAGGCATTCTTTTAGTCGCAATAGTTTATTTATGGTTTGGTCCAGTCGTTGGCCTGATTGTAGCTATTTCCCCGGGATTTATCCTTTGGTCCAGAACTGTCTCTGAACCAAATCTAGGCCTTACCCTTTTGGTTTTAGGAACTTTTCTCTCATTAAAGTCTTTACCTCTCTCCTTCCTCATCTTAGCTCTGTCTGGCTATGCCTACCCGGCGCAAAGATTTTTAGCCCCCTTAACACTTATCTTTCTTTCCTATCACTACCGTTATCGCAAACACTGGTTGCTCTCTATTATTGTGGCAACAATTGTCTTACTTCCCTTAGTCTGGGTTTCTCTCACCCCCGGTGCCAATTCTCGCCTAATCCATCTTTTTGAGCCTGCTTCAGCTGCCAGACTTTACTTAAGCTATTTTTCTCCTAATAATCTTTTCAGCCGTCCCGACCCAGATATTCAAAGATCATTTCCAGAGGTAAGTATCTTTCATTGGTGGATGTTTATCCCCTTTGTTGTTGGTCTTATTAAATCCAAAAAAACCGGTATTCTCAAAATATTATTATTTTGGGCGATTTTGGCTCCCGTTCCCGGAGCCATTTCTGGAGATTATTTTTCCACCCTGCGTACTCTTCCATTATTCTTAGTACTTGCCTGGGTTATTGCCAAAGGATTTCCCAAAAAGGCAATCGTTATTATTCCTCTTCTCGTTCTTTCTTTAGTAGAACTTTACTCAAACATGGTGTTATTAAAACACGAGCGTTCGTCAGTTTGGAATTATGAATACCGCCAGATATCTCACTTTATTTCCTCTCACTCCCAAGATCAAATAGTTGTCGACAATTCCCGTTTCAAACCCATTTACATTCTTTGGGCATTTCATTCCCAAGTTTCACCTCGACTTCTCCAGTCGCGGGGTTTTGGCGGCAATTATTATTCCGGTTTCGATTTTCCAGATACCCTAGCTTTTACTAATTTAGCTTTCCGTCCCATTAATTGGCGGGAAGACGTTTACGCCCGCCAATATCTGATTGCAGATTTACTAGCCGTTTCTGATTCTCAAGCCCGTGAACATTTCTTAACCCTGGAGGATGTAATAACAGATCTTAATGGTCGGCCCGTTGAGCGTATATTTCTAACCCACCCAGACAAAAAATGTAACGTTCCAATTAATCGCGACAACCCTTTTTGTAAACAAATTGTTGTACAATAACAACAGATGGACAAAGATCTTCTTAAAATAGGATTTATTTTCCTGATTGTTGTTTCTGGGTTGATAGTTTTTTCTAAATACTCCAAATCATCCTGGCCCGTTCCTCAGCAGTTTGTGGCCTGCAACCGTATTCCTGACTTCTCCAGTTATCCAGTTTCCCAAGTGTATCCAGGAAATATAAAATCAGTGGATTTGGAATCCAATACTATGGCCAAAGAAATGTCTGCCCAAATTTTGGCTTCTGCCGGATCAGCCGTTAATTTTGGCGGAAACTACTATCTGGTCAGCGGAAACCTGTGTGGTCAAAGTTGTGACCGGCACGCCATCATTGACGTTAAAACCGGCAAGATCATGCTTTATGGATTAGATACTACAGGTGGAGTAGAAATCCGCCGGGATAGCCATTTAATCAAAACTAATCCTACCGGCCGTGACCCCACCCGCTACTACGATTTCAAAGACAACAAGCTCATTTATTTGTGTGAAGTAGTAAAATAAAACTATGGACCAGAAGATTCTGGATTTTTTGACTAAGGAGAAAGTGAGTGCGCTCTCGGTTTGTCTGCCGGACGGAACCTGCCACGCAGCAGCTATGCATTATTCTCATGTTCCTGACCCGCTGACGATTTATATTCAAACCGAAAACACCAGCAAGAAAATGCAGGGACTGAAGGATGGCCGGCCGGTATCCGCGTCGGTGGTCGTTGGTTTTAATGAGGAAGAGATGAAAACTTTACAGTTAGATGGTCGAATTCAACTCATTACTGACGCATCAAAGCTGCCAGATATCTACAAAATCCACTACGCCAAGCATCCCCACGCCGAACAGTACAAAAATGATCCTGGCACAGTCTTCCTGGCCTTTGCTCCCACCTGGTACCGTTACACCGACTACAAAACCCAGCCCCCCACTTTCATCGAGAGTTAGCTTCAATCTTTTCACTTCTTTTCATATCTTATCGTATCTTTTCTTATTTTATCATTTCGTGATAATATCTTCTTATGTGGCGGGATTACCATTGGGACAGAACTTCCAAGATTCAACAATCCTTGATTGAGATAGAAGGCCTTAGACACCTTTTTAACACCTTGCCACAAATTCCTCAAATAGAAGAAAACTTACGTCGCCTTTCACTTCTAAAAAGTGCAGTCTATTCAGCCCGAATTGAGGGTTTTTCAGACACCGAGACTGATCTTAAACAAGAAAGCCGTAATCTCCTCGCTTTGTACAGACAGCTTTATGGGGGTAAGCTTCCTCAAAAATTGACTTTAAGTTTAATTAAAAAATTCCACAAACAAACTCTTAAACACATTTCTGCCGGCGGATTTTGGCGCCAAGAGCCCTGGGCCATATTCAATCAAGCCGGAGTCGCCGTCGACATGACCCCGCCCCATTTCCAGCTTCCTCAACTAATGGAAGAGTATATTGACTTTATTAACCATTTAATCGAACCTCCCTTAATAAAAGCCTCAGTTGCGCAATTTGTTTTCGAGAAGATTCATCCTTTACCAGACGGAAACGGGCGTGTAGGCAGGTTAATTTCTTCTTTCGTCCTTTATAATGCCGGATATGCATTCAAGGGCCAGATTCCGTTTGAGCAATATATTGAAAGGCACCGCGAGGAATATTATCAAACATTCATGCCCAGTAAAAATATCACTCCTTTTATAGAATTTTTTCTAGAAGCACTATTGACTCAAGGCAAAGAAATTTTGGTGAATGTAGTTTCTCCACTTCAAATTCCATCTCAAGGAGGCTTGATCCCCAGAAAAAATGAAGTTCTCCAGATCATTAAAGATCATCCGTATTCCTCATTCGATTTTATCAAGAGACGGTTTCCCAATATAAGTGTAATTACCATTCACAGGGATATCGCAGATTTGATCAAAAGAGGAAAGGTAGAAAAACTGGGCTCTACTCGTGGTGCTGTTTACGTTGCTGCCTCACCCGGTCCAAGTGTGTAAGCAGTTTTTTACGCAGTCTGATGTTGTGAGGTGTGATTTCAATGAGTTCATCATCTTCGATAAAATCCAAGGCTTGTTCAATAGTCATTTCTACAGGAGGTGTCAGTGGCGGTCTGATATTTTTAAATGACTGCCGCATATTCGTCAGCGCCATTCCCTTAACCACGTTAATATCAATATCACTATCTCTAGTATTCAGTCCCACGATCATTCCGGTGTACACTTCTACACCCGGGCCTACAAACAAAGTTCCCCGCTCCTGGGCAGTGTTCAGCGAATAAGTAGTAGTTTTTCCGTTTTCAAAAGCCACCAGTACTCCGTTTCGCATCCGGGGCAATGCTTCTCCCATGGGTTTATATCCTAAACCAATCGAGTTAAAAAGAATTGTGCCTTTACTTTGGGTCAGCAAAATACTTCTGGCTCCCATCAAGTTTCTTTGGGATATTTCATATACTATTCTGGTACTGCCTCTGCCGTCAGCGGCCATATGCAGAAGAGTTGCACGTCTCTTACCCTTTTCTG
>JBBUDC010000084.1:0-7043 GCA_038057495.1 Patescibacteria group bacterium | reverse complement strand
GGGAGGGATTAAGGGTGAGTTATTGTGAATACTCTTGGCTCACTGCAGGCACATACGCCATAAATCCTGCGTCCCCTTCAAAGACATACACCGGTTGTAAAAACTCTTGCGGTTGCCCCGATTCATAGTAGGCCAAAGCCACTTTGCGGATGACCACGTTGTTAGCCGCCATTTTGGCAATAAACCCACCTCCACCCTGTAATTCCTGCCAAGCACCATCAATCGTTTTCAATGGATAAGTGGAAAATGTATCATCCAAAATCCGGGAATATGCGTAATTAGCCTCTACTATTCTTTTCCCTTGATCAGTTGTACCCGAGAAAGTTACATTTACCGGCGAAACGTCTCCTCCGGAAGTTACAATTTTTACTTCATCTTTGTCAGCTCTAAACAGATCCACTCTTACAAAATCAGCTTCAGATAAAGCCAGTGCCAACCCCAAATTTTCTCCGGTCAGTTTCCAATACGTAACTTTCGGTCTGCCGTTAGCCAGATCGTCAGCCAGAAGTCCCAGATTTTGCCACAGGGTCTTGATTTCCGATACTGCCTGTTCGTTATTTGGCAAAGATCTTTCTTCCAAAATTCCCGCGTCACTTCTCCAGTCGTATATATATTTATAACTGTTGTAAATAATATCCACTGTTAAAGTAGCCGGATTAGTAGTGTGTTTAAACACATATGTTTGGTCATCCACTTTTTCCGGATCTCCCGCAAATCCCAATGCCGCCGCTCTGGATTTAATTCTTTCCAGTTCCAGAATTCTCGACTTGTTAATACTCACAAAATATACTTTGGCTACATTAACCAGCTTGGGCAGTCCTCCCTCAATAGTTTCCAGCCGGTATTGCGGTTTGTAATTGGGATCAGCCTCAGGCCAAAGTAATTTGGGAAGTTTGCCGTATTTTACAGTTGGAGCCGCCGGAGGCGGGGGATTAAGTGTTAAATAAATGGTTTTGATAATTCGCCACGCTACCGGCATGAGCATCACAATCACCAGCCCCACGGCTCCCCACTTAATAATTCTTCTGGTGTGAAAGCTCACTTCTGTAAGGGTAGCCATGATAGAATTTATTGTACATGATTCGCACCCGCTTTGCCCCTTCCCCCACGGGGTTTTTACACATTGGGGGTTTACGTTCTGCTGTATATCCTTATGCGTTGGCCAAACACTCCGGTGGGAAGTTTATTCTGCGTATTGAGGATACAGATCAAAAAAGACAAGTCAAGGGAGCTGTTGAGTCTTTGCAGAAAATTCTTCTCGCTTTTGGTCTAGTTTGGGACGAAGAACATATTCAGTCTGAGCGGGTCAAATCCGGCATTTACAAAAAAGCCGCTGATCAGCTAGTTGCTTCTGGCCACGCATACAAAGACGAAGGCGCCATCCGCATTAAAATCCCTGTAGGTGAAGAAATTTCCTATCACGACTATATTCTAGACAAAGATATCTCTTGGAAATCAGATGTTCTGACTGATATGGTTCTTCTCAAGTCTGATGGTTTTCCCACATATCATCTAGCAGTTGTGGTCGATGACCATGATATGGGTGTCACTCATGTCCTCCGTGGTCACGACTGGTTGCCCAGTACTCCCATCCACCTCCTTATTTATAAGTTTTTGGGCTACGACCAGCCTGAAATTGGTCATTTAACAGACATCTTGGATCCGGATGGTTCCGGTAAGCTTTCCAAAAGAAAAGGCAGCTCTTCGGTAGAACAATTGCTTGCAAACGGCTATTTGCCAGAAGCAATTTTAAATTTTGTTATTTTGTTGGGCTGGGCTCCTAAGGATAATAGAGAACTATTTACTTTAGATGAATTTGTTCAAACTTTTGATCCATCTGGTTTTCAAAAATCTAACCCGATTTTTAACCAGAAAAAACTTGACTGGTTTAATGGTCAATATATAAGATCCAAATCAGACAGCGAGCTACTTCAATTAATTAAACCGTATTTACCGGAAGTTACACCGGAGATCATCCCTCTCATCAAAGACCGGCTTACTACCCTGGCCGACGCCAAATCTCTGGCGGGTTTTTTCTTTACCCGCCCGCGCCCTTCCGAAGCCCATCAGGGCGAAGGAGGGTCCGATCTTCCCAATTTGTCTTATCTAAATTTGGCCTTGGAAGTTCTATCGGACGTCACTTGGTCTAAAGAGGCTATCGACACCGCGCTTTTAGCAATGTGCGATAAGCGAAAAATTCCCCACGGTGATTTCTTTATGTCCCTGCGCCTTGCCATCTGTGGCAGCAAAATCACCCCACCCCTTACCGAATCCATGCTAATCTTAGGTAAAGATGAAACGCTCGCCCGCCTTAAATTCTGAGAAACTTAGATCCAAATTAAAACTCAAGCATCTCACCACCCGCACCACTCTTCTTGCTCACCACCCACACGTGGCCAAGTTCCTGGCTTCTTCAGCTCTGGCAGGTACACTCCTGCTTACTCCCGGTCAATCTACTCCCACTTTTGCCGCTTTGCCCGCCAGCAGCATTTCTCAAACATCTTCTTTTGATCTGCATCAGCATTTGGCAGACAAACTAAAAGAAATATTACCCGGTCAGGTTCAGCCGTTAACCGCAGACCAAGAATCCCAAATTTCTCAAACTCTGCACGACCTGTATGGCATTCACGCCACAGCCGAATTGGAAGGCAATCACTTAAACACCAGTTACGGCCTCATTGGAGCCGAACAACATCTGATGCGTTACCCCGGCGATGTGGTAGAAAATATGGCTCCCGGCAGGGGAGCTTGGGGCTATTTTGCCCCCTCCAAAGAAGCGCTTACTCCGGATCTGGTTGAAAAAGAAAAATATTACGCTGTAGTCCAAACTCTCTACTTACCTGACTGGTCTACTCGTTTGGCATATTTACGGGACTGGTATAAATACAGAAAAGTTCTCATTGTTAATACCCAGACAGGCAAAGCCATAGTCGCCTCTATCGCCGATTCCGGTCCGGCTGCCTGGACGGGCAAACACTACGGTGGTTCCCCGGAAGTGATGGCTTACCTGGGACTTAATGTAGGTAAGCAAAAAGGTCCGGTGGTTCTTTTCTTTATTGACGATCCGGCTGATCAGATTCCTCTTGGTCCTTTAGAGTACAATTTAGAAAACCCGCCCCTTTTAACCAATGGCTAAAACTTTTCTTGATCATTTAATTGTTCTTGAGGAAATTACCTCCGAGCTGGATGTGTATGACCTGCCCTCCGACGAACGGGCAGAAATTTTAGGGTTAATCAGTCACACTACCCACCAACATATCTTAAACGTCATTCTCAATCACTTGCCCAAAGCCCATCACGAAAATTTCCTCACCAAGTTTCAAGCCGCTCCCCACGACCCCCAACTTCTGGCTTTCTTAAAGAAAGAAATCAAAGCAGATATTGAATCCGAAATCAAAATTCAAGCCAAAAAAATCAAAGCCGAAATTCTGTCTGAAATAAAAAAATCCCGCAAATAGTCCCTCGGAATTTTTATTTCTTCGCCACCCGGTTCCAGATGTTGGCAAATTTCCACTAGATAATTGACTGTTACAAGTGGTATAACTAGGTATGATTAATTGGTCTACAGATGAGAAAGAGTTTAAAAAGAGAAATCCCCAAGAATACAAGCTTTGGCGGCTCACTCAATTGATAAATTACGGCCTTGATGGGGAGAAACTGGATAGAAAAGAGGTCAAAGATACTTGGGTTAGAATTAAAGACCGCATAGATCCTTACAAATCTCGTCTTATAGAGTTTTTATTATGGGACAAACAATACTCACTCCCCACCAATCTCAATTTTTGGAGCTCGTCGGGGGCCAAAAACAACTAGCCCAGAATTTTTACTTGACTGGAGGCACGGCTCTATCTGAGTTTTATTATCGACATCGCTTGTCCGAGGATCTAGACTTCTTCACCACAAATTCAGAAGTAAACCAGATTGCTATTGAGGCTTTTTTGAAAAAGAACTCCCCCCAACTAGGAGTTACCGGAATAAAAAAGACTGTTTTCCTCGGATTGGTAACTTACGTTCTTGCCTTTTCAGACAATCAACAACTAAAAGTCGACTTTAATTACTACCCTTTTCCCAGAATTGAAGCTGGTAAAAAATACAAAGGTTTGTCAATTGACAGTGTTTATGATATTGCGGCCAACAAGGTCCATACCATGTTTATGAAACCCCGTTCCCGTGACTACGTTGATCTATATTTCATCTTGACTCGAGAAAATTATTCACTGGATAAACTTATCATCGACGCGAAAACAAAATTTGACTGGCATATTGATAAAGTTACTCTCGCTAGTCAATTCCTACGCACAAAGGATTTTGATGAGAGCTCAATATTGCTTGTGCCATTCGATAAAAAGAAAATGGATAACTTCTTCTTTGATCTCGCCAAATCCCTAGATAGTGATATATTCAAGAATTGACCTCACAGTCAACTGGGCCCCTTTTTACTTTTTCGCCACTCCGTTCCAGATTGTGGCAAATACCCAACCTACTAGATACCCAACTCCAAATGTCACCACTATCAGGGTTAGGGATCTGACCAAATCAAAGGTCAGGACGGTAAACGGATTGGCTACGGAATGCAGAGTCAAAATCCAGTCCATATACCCTTGGGCCACTCCCAGAAAAACCATCGTTGCCCATACCGCATGCACCAGAGCCACCATGGATCCTACTACCAATCCTGTCTCGTGTTCCTTCAACTTCATTCTCCTCACCCTCTTTCTCCTTCCACTATAATACAAGTTAATGAAATTGCAAAAGGTAGCCTCTGTTGAAATTATTCCCACCCGCTCCTTCGATTTTGACTCCACCTTTCACAAACCCGACCATTTCACTTCCGGCGACAATCATTGGCAGCCGGGCATCCGCTGGCAAACCTGGTATTGGGAAGGCCGGCCCTACGGTCTGAAGATAGAAAACAAAGGGAAGGTTAGGGTAACCATATATTCAGATAAGAAGCCTACGGACAGAGAGATAAATTCCCTGATCGAAGAAGTTAAATACCGCTATAACCTAGACCTCGATCTTAGTGGTTTCTACACAAGCTTGAGGAACGATCCCATGCTCAAGCCCATTATTCGCCGTTGGCACGGCATGCGCCCCGGCCACCCCAGCTCGTTATACGAATATCTGATTATCGGAGTGGTCTTGCAAAACGCCACCGTCCGCCGCTCCATCCAGATGTTTAAAGCTCTTTTGGAAAACTATGGCACCCTTCTGGAATATGATAAGAAAAAATTATGGTGTTTCTGGGCCCCGGGCAGCCTGCAAAACGTGACAGTAGATGAATTAAGAAGTCTAAAGGTGGGCTATCGAGCCAAATACATTAAAAAGATAGATGATTATTTTGCCCAAGGATTAATGGATGAAACGGAACTTAGAAAACAGGACAGGGAAACCCAAATGCAGGAGTTGTTAAAGCTCTACGGCGTGGGTCCGGCTACAGTTTGGTATTTGCTCTTCGACGTTTTCCACCACTGGGATTTTTTCAACCACATCTCGCCCTGGGAACAGAAAATATACTCAAAGTTGTTTTTCGATAGAGACCCCGAAAATCCGGTACCAGTCACAAAAATCCTCAAATATTTCGCCAAATACGGCGATTACAAACAATTAGCCGTTCACTACATTTGGGAAGACTTGTGGTGGAAACGCAAAACCCAGCCCCTCCCCTGGCTGGAAAAACTGATTAGAGTCTAATTTGATATACTTGCAAAATGAATCCTCAAGAATATTGGAATGAAAGTTATCGTAAAGGACCTGACTTCACTGATTTGGGATCAGGTAGGCCTAGCGAAGCCGTTACTAAGTTTGTCACTTTTCTGAAAGAGAAGGGGCTTCCTTTGCAAGGAAACCTACTCGACGTCGGAACAGGTTTAGGAAGAAATGCTAACTGGCTGGCTCACCAAGGATTTAAGGTCACGGGCGTGGACGTTTCCGATGTAGCAATTCTTAAGGCCAGCCAACAAGCTAAAAAATTAAAGGTAGATGTCAATTATAAAATTATTGACGTTGCTTCGGGGTTGCCGTTTGACGATAACTCTTTTGACTATGTAACTGATATATTGGTGTCTCAGCTATTCAATTCACAGGAACGAAAGAAATACAAAGGAGAGGTTGTTAGAGTACTTAAACCCGGTGGAAAACTTCTTCTGTATACACTGGATCGCTCTAAAGATTTGTCAGCCCGGCAATTAGTAAAAGACCATCCGGGTCCGGAGATAAACACATATAGTATTCCCGACAGCGGGCTGGTTGAGAGAACATTTACCCTCGAAGAAATTGAAAAACTTTGGCAGCCGCTACGACTCGAGGCACACGAACTTTTATATGTACCTTCACCTTATAAAGGCAAAGTCTACAAGCGTTACTTCTGGTGGATTATTTTAGCTAAGTCACCAATCCACTTCCGCCTTCATTCCCGGCAGTAAGGCCGCCGTTTCCGCCAAACTCACCCCAGCTTTCCACGGGCACTTCAATCTCCAATCTCATGCTGTCCATGTCCATCACCAAAAACGCGTTCGAAGCGGGAGAGACGTTCAATCCCGGCCTGTTTCCTCCGTCATCCGTCACCATTCCGTTTATCGGGGAAACCAAGTCCGCTTGGTCCAACCGCAATTTGGCTATCTCCACCTCTTTTACGCTCACATCCAGCTGGGCCTGCTCAATCTTTTGGGCGATATCCAAAACCTCAATAAATCTTCCAACTTGTGGGCTAATTTCCAATCCCCGTGGTCCTTGTTTAGCTTCTGGCATACTGCTATTGTATCAAACTCTCCTAGAAAATAAAACAATCAGGCAATTTATTTCTTGCTATCCGCCCACAGAAACACCAGTCCCAGTACCAGAAACAGTTTAGGTTTTAATTCTTTTTACCGCTCCGTGATTAATAACCACACACGGCCGGCCATGAATCTGGCCAATCCTTCCCACTCTTAATTTACATTGTGGACAAAAAACATCCGTCTCATTAGCCAGTCCGGCCACACCTACGAAGTCTTTACCTATTTTATCCAAGTAGCACTTCATCAAAAACCCCGGTTTTTCTT
>JBBUDC010000083.1:0-6990 GCA_038057495.1 Patescibacteria group bacterium | reverse complement strand
ATCGTTGGTTTTTGAAGAAGGGTGTAAAAAATGCTATGGATGTGGATATAGTGAATGTTAGCGAGTTAAAATCTAACTAAAGATAGGAGTATCAGTGCCAGATCAAAAATTTTCCAGTTATTTTAAAGACGGACCTTGGGATCCAGTTTTAGATTGGATTGGCAAAATGATTCCCCAAAAGGTTTGGCCTTATCTAAAATGGATAGTCATTATTCTTTTGATCATAGGTGTTCTTCTTCCCAATCTTAACACCGCTCTCCAGGTATTTATCAATTATAATAAGGTTCTATCCTTGAGTACTGAAGAAACCCCCGAAAAACCTATTATCTCAGTACCTAAAGTTGTGGAAGAGGAGGGGCCGGTAGAAAGGAGAGTGTATGACGAAAAGAGTGAAAAAAGGTGTAATGGAGCAGTTTTTGATATCGTAAAAGATCTCGAAGTTGCAAGTGATGTCGAGAGATTGCGTGTAGTTAACCTCGACGATCCTGAGGTTGTGACGGTCGAAGGGACGAAAAATTTTCAAGGAGCATATCAATCATCGTTTGAATGCAATTTGCCATTTGTTGCGACTATTTCTGCAACACCCCAAGGAGGGACGAAATCTTTAGGATTGTTTTTTGAATTTAGGGATATTTTTAAGGTATTGATTGGTGATGGAGATATGAGAGCAGTGAAAATACAGGGGAATAATAAAGGTGAAAGAAGCGAGTGGGGGATCATTTCTAGACAGTATTTACCAAAGGAATTAGAGGTGGGAAAAGAGGTTTTAGTTACAGTAAAGGCAAAATTGGTCGATTCAAAACTTGTGGTGGAGACTGATGTACTTCGTCCAGGGTTCGATAAACCCGATGTTTTTATTTCACCCCATTTTTCAATCAGTATGAGTACCAACGTGCCAAGGAAATTTAGGATTGGGATTAATGACTATAATTATCGGGGTAGGGGCTCTGTGTTGAGATTGACATCGTTTTCTGTTCTAAACTCAACATGGTAGGTAAGGGGTTTGATATTATTGAGGCATGAAACTGTTTGTATGGGATTTCCATGGGGTACTGGAGACAGGAAATGAGTTTGCTGTTAGAGAGATAACCAACATGGTTTTGAAAAAATTTGGTTACAGAAAAAGGCTGTCTCAGAAAGAATGCGGGGGACTTTATGGAAAGAAGTGGTTTGAATATTTTCAATATTTATTGCCCAAGGAAAACCTAGATATTTGGATGCGATTGCAAAAAGAGTGCGTAGCAATTGGTTTGGAAAACCCGGAACTGATAGAGAGGCATACTACTGCTACAAATCACGCGCATGAAGTGTTGAGAAAAATCGGGGAGAGACATGAACAGATACTGATTTCTAACAGTCAGCCAAGATCGTTGACGATGTTTTTGAAAATAGTAGAGATGGGTTCATATTTTGGAAAACATCAAGTATTTGCCGTAAACGCACATTCAAAAAACAAAGCACGTCACAAAGTTGACGTGTTGAAAGAGTTTTTGATTAATAAGGACTACGAGAAAGTTGTTGTTATAGGTGATTCGCCCTCAGATATGGAACTTGGTTTTGTGTCTGGGAGTATTAGATACTTGTACACTCATCCAGGAAGACAGCATAGGGAGGCAAAAGCTGACTTTAAGATAGATGATTTACGGAAAGTCTTAAATGAGTTGTAAGGTATAATCTGGGCATGATTATTACCAGAACTCCTTTACGAATTTCTTTTTTGGGAGGAGGGACGGATTTTCCTGATTTTTACAAAAAACACGGGGGGTGTGTAGTGACGACGGCGATTGATAAATATGTGTATGTAATTGTAAAAGAAAGATTTGATAAACAGATTTATGTAAACTATTCGATTAAAGAAATTGTAGATCGGGTGGGGGAACTAAAGCACGAACTGGTGCGGGAGGCGATGCGAAAGGTGGGAATTAAAGATGGGATTGAAATTTCTTTTCAGTCAGATGTCCCTTCGGCAGGCTCAGGGCTAGGCTCGTCTAGCACGGTAACGGTGGGAACTCTAAATGCCCTATATCAATACACCGGCCGGGCAGTGGATGCCGAAAAATTGGCCAAAGAAGCCTGTGAGATTGAGATTAAGATTTTGGGAAAACCGATTGGAGTCCAAGACCAATATATTGCCGCATATGGGGGAGTAAGATTTTTGGACCTGCCTGCCGGCAGGCAGGGTTTAAAAAATCCTTGGGGAGTTAGAGTAGAAGATCTACATTTGTCAGAAGAAACCTTGGACGATCTGAAAAGCTACATGATGGTGTTTTTCACTGGCAGAACACGACAAGCGGGGAGCATATTGGCTGAACAGAAAGAAAATATTAAAAACAAAAACGAGGTTTTGAAAAAAATGGCCGGACAAGCCAGGGAGGCCAGAGAACTTTTGATAAAAGGGAAAATTGACCAGCTGGGAAAACTTTTGGATCAAGGGTGGCAATTAAAAAGGCAACTGGCAAGCAGAATTTCTGATCCGGAAATTGACAAATTGTATGCAGCTGCCAAAAGGGCCGGAGCAATAGGAGGTAAGATTTCCGGGGCGGGTGGGGGAGGATTTTTGACCCTATTTGTACCAACCGGTAAAAGAGAAGCAGTGAGAAAATCTTTGAAGGGATTAAAAGAGATGCCGATAGGATTATCCAGAGATGGAAGCAAAGTAATATTCAACATACGTTAATTGACCTAATTAAACTAATTTCTAATTGATCTAAATAATGGCTAAAATATATACCAAGACCGGAGATCGGGGAACTACTGGGACGTTTAAGGGAAGAATGGCGAAAAGTGACCAATTGGCGGAAGCGTTGGGAGCAATCGATGAGTTTAATAGTTGGGTGGGATTGTGCCGTAACTCACTGGGGGTGAGTTTAGACAGCGAATTGAAAAGAATTCAGAGTAATTTACTAATAATCGGGTCGCAATTGGCCGGGAGTGAGAAGAGATTAAGAAATGAAGAGACTAAGAGACTGGAGAGACTAATTGATAAATTGACGAAAGATTTACCAAAACTGGCTAACTTTATTTTCCCGACAGGTTATTTGCAGGTGGCCAGGGCGGTATGTAGAAGGGCAGAGAGGGAAGTCGTCGCAGCGCTCAATGCTCAGCCCTCAACGCACAATAAAAATATTTTGGAATACTTAAATCGACTTTCGGATGCATTGTTTACTATGGGGAGATGGGTGAATTTTAAAACAGGGATACAAGAAGAAGTATGGAGAGGGTAGGGCTTGACAAACCTATACAATATATATACAATAACTGTATATGCAAACACAGACGTTTAATATAGCTTTACCGAGTGATTTAGTAGCCAGGATGGATTTGGTAGCGACTGATGAATACAGGAACAGGAGTGAGCTTATTCGAGAGGCGGTAAGGGTGTATCTGGAGGACAAACTAGAATGGAACGATATTTTTGAGTTTGGACAGAAGGCTGCAAAAAGAGCCGGGATTAAGAACGAAAAAGACGTAAACAAGATTGTACAAGAGTATAGACATGGCAAAAAGAGCTAGGATTGTATTGGACACCAATGTAATAATCTCGGGGATTGTGTTTGGGGGAAAACCGAGGGAAGTATTAGAGCTGGTTAAAAGTAAAGAAATAGAAGGGGTGATCTCGCCAGTGTTGTTTGCAGAGCTGGGAGAGGTGTTGGCAAAAAAGTTTAAATATTCCAAACGAAGGGTTTTACAAGTCGAGAAAAAATTAAAACAGATTTTCAAGATTGTTCATCCGATTAAATCAATAAATGCCGTGAGGGATAGTGATGATAACCGAGTAATAGAAGCAGCGGTTGAGGGGAATTGTGGGTATATCGTGACTGGAGATGAAGATTTATTAACACTTGGAAAATACAAGGGAGTACGAATTCTCACAACAGCAGAATTTTTGGAAGTGTGGAGAGGATAATTTTGGTATCATGAAGAGATGGATGATACTGCCCAGCCCGTAGCGCCTAACGCTCAGCCCACAGTAGATCCCACACCAACTTTTGCACAAGAGGTAAAAGAGCTGGAGAAAACCGAACCGCCAAATCAATTTCAGGGTATGTATGACCAGGGTGGGGGATTTAAAGAGAGACTGGAGGCTGTTGCTTCCGGATTTAAAGAGAGAGTGGTGACGGCAGTAGAGGAGGTACCCGAAAATCCCGAACTGGAACCCGAAGTAGAAGGGTATATCGAAAAAGTGGAGAAGGATCCGGAACTTATGAAAAAAATGGCAGATGATTATGTAAAGACTGTAGGTTTGCAATCAGCCAATCCCCAAAATCCCAAAGTGCAAATTCCTTTGACTGACGATCAAATTAAAGACGGATTACACCACAAGGTTTGGGAAGCTGTCCGCTGGCTGGCGGAATGGTGCCTGAGACAAATTAAAGTCATTCGTAGTCATTCATAGTCATACGTTGTCATTCGTTGTAATATGAATACATGGCAGATTTGACCGTTTTGGTGTATCAAATATTGGCCCTGATGTTGGCTGTGGCCGTGGCTATCGTGGTGGTAATGGTTTCTGGGTACTTGTTGGTACTGTGGTACAGACATCGTGACCGGGAGGAAAAAAGCTTGGATATGATTGCCCTTCAGGTGGCAGTACCCCGGGATAACGAAATCAAAATTGATGCCATGGAACAGGTCTTTGCGGGATTGTATTCGATCCAAAAAAGGGTCACTGGGACCTTTTGGGTGGTTTTCTTTTTTACAAACCCAACCCCATATTTCTTTTGAGTTGGTGGCCCGTACGGAAGACATCCGGTTTTATATTGTGGCTCCTAAAAAACTGCAAGACCTGGTGGAAAAACAAATTCACGGCAGTTATCCGGGAGCAGATGTCCAAAGTGTGGAAGAGCCAAACATTTTTACAGAAAATGGAGCGGTGGAATATGCCTGGCTGACACTTAGAAATAGCGCATATAACCCGATTCAGGTATACAAGAATCTGACAGTAGATCCATTGGCAGGACTTTCTTCAGCACTGGCTAAAATGGGGGAGGGTGAGGGGGCACATGTGCAGATTTTAATATCGCCCGCTGATAACTCTTGGAAAGGCAAAGGCCGGGCATGGATTGGAAAAACTAAAAAAGCAGAATCTGATCCCGAAAAAGCTTCATATAAAGTGGACCCTAAAACAATGGAGGCGGTGGACAACAAAGTGTCCAAAAGCGGATTTGAAACGACCATTAGGATTGTCGTTTGTTCACCAGAGAAAGATATGGCCAAGATGCACATGGGAAATATTAAAGCCTCGTTTGAACAGTTAAACGGAGACCTGAATGGATTTAAGGGCAAGAAGGTCAGACTTAAAGGAACTTTTGTGGTGGATTTTATATACCGGTATCAGCCTATGTTGTGGTGGGGAGGAAAGACGATCTTAAATACCGAAGAACTGGCAACAATATATCATTTTCCCAACAAGACCGTTGAGACACCGCATATATTTTGGCTAAACGCTAAACGGGCTCCGGCTCCGGCTGGAATACCTGACCACGGATTGTATCTGGGAAAAAGTATATACCGGGGAGTTACCCGGCCAGTATATATTTCTGAAGCGGATCGGGAACGGCATATGTATATCATTGGCCGGACAGGAACGGGAAAAACCGAACTTCTAAAAACCATGATTTTGCAGGATATCCGGGCGGGCCGGGGAGTGGCTCTTATAGACCCCCACGATTTAGCAGAAGATATTTTGGGTTATATTCCGCCGGAGCGGGCAGAAGATGTAATTTTCTTTGATCCGTCTGATCCGGAACGGCCAATGGGGTTGAATATGATTGATGCCCGGACTGAACAGGAGCGGCATTTGGTAGCCAGTTCAATTATCGGTTTGATGTATAAACTATATGATCCGCACAAAACGGGTATCATCGGTCCGAGGTTTGAACACGCCATCAGAAACGCCATGTTGACGGTATTGGATGCGATTCCCGGAGGAACTTTTATTGAAGTGGTGCAGGCACTGCAAAGAGCGGAATTTGTGCAGGAGATGCTGCCAAAAGTCACAGATCCAATTGTAAGACGGTATTGGACTGACCAGATAGCGCAGACCTCTGACTTTCACAAATCAGAAGTCTTGGATTATATCGTGTCTAAATTCGGGCGGTTTGTGACCAACAAAATGATCAGAAATATTATCGGGCAGAGTGTGAGTGCATTTGATTTCCGAAAAGTAATGGACGAGGGAAAAATTTTGATTGTGAATTTGTCCAAGGGCAAAATGGGGGAGGAGAACTCTAACTTCTTGGGCCTGATATTGGTGCCGCGGATACTGATGGCGGCCATGTCCCGGTATGACGTGCCGGAAGCGCAACGGCGGCCGTTTTATTTGTATGTAGATGAGTTTCAGAATTTTGCCACGCCGGATTTTGCCACCATTCTCTCAGAAGCGAGGAAATACAAACTGAATTTGACGGTGGCTAATCAGTTTATTGGCCAGATGGAGGAGGAAGTGAAGAATGCAATTTTTGGCAACGTGGGAACGATCATGACCTTTAGAACCGGTGTATCTGACGCGGGTTATTTGCAACACGAATATTCGCCGACCTTTACCGAAGCAGACATTCTAAACGTAGAGAAATATAACGTATATATCAAAACGATTGTGAATAACGAGCCGGTGCCGTCATTTAGTATGGATGTGACCAAAGATCTCAAGGTGGAGAGGGCGATGGCCAATCCAAAGTTGGCGGAAGCAATAAAACAGCTTTCAAGACTAAAGTTTGGTAAAGACGTGCGGTTGGTGGAGTCGGAGATTAATGAGCGAGCACAGCTCTGACGAGCTGGTTAATAGTTATTAGTTCATAGTTCATAGTAAAATACGGAAGTTGGGGCTCGTCGTTCAATGGTAGTGACCCGATTCTTATAAAATCGTGACGGAGGTCCGATTCCTCCCGAGCCCACAGTTTTGAAGAATTTGGATCGTCGGGGATGGCGCTCGCCGCGCCCGCCTGGAGTTTACCCCGCATTTATTGCGGGGCTCGGGGTTCGGCATCG
>JBBUDC010000082.1:0-3629 GCA_038057495.1 Patescibacteria group bacterium | reverse complement strand
AAAACTCTGGGACTTATTCGTGCCTTTCCAAGGGTATGGTTTCAACAAGGCCCACGCCGCCTCCTACGGTTTTGTTTCTTACCAGACGGCTTACCTGAAAGCCCATTACCCCGTAGAATACATGACCGCTCTTTTAACCGCCGAATCAGGAGACACCGAAAAAATTGTCGAGGCCATCGAAGAGTGCCGGCGCATTAAAATTACCGTCCTACCTCCGGATATTAATAAATCAGATACTAGTTTTTCCATTGACGACGGCAAAATCCGCTTCGGACTGTCTGCTATTAAAAACGTGGGAGTGGCCGCCATTGCCTCCATAATCCAAGCCAGATCAGAAGGAGTCTTTACCTCCTTTACCGATTTTTGTCTCCGGGTAGATTCCCAAAAAGTCAACAAAAAAGTTTTGGAAAGCCTCATCAAAGCCGGGGCCATGGATCACTTTGGCAAAAGGGCTGCCTTGCTAGCTGTTTTGGACAAAATCCGCGAATTAGGTACCAGTATCAGTAAACTCAAATCTTCCGGTCAAACCACCCTTTTTGCCTCGTCCGAAACTCCGGACCACTCTGACCGGCTGCCTGATATAGACGAATTTGCCAAGGCCATCAAACTCGGCATGGAAAAAGAACTTTTGGGTTTTTATTTAACCGAACACCCCCAAGCTGATCTTTTGGCCAAACTAGGCCAATCAGTTACCCACCGCATCAGCGAACTTCCGGTAGGCAATCTCACCGGCATGCGGGTTACTATCGGCGGCATTATTGAGTCGTGCAGAAACGTGATTACCAAAAACGGCAACAAACCCATGTGCTTTTGCAAAATATCCGATTCCGGCCGAAGCGTAGAAGCAGTCGTCTTCCCGAAAATTTATGAAACTACCTCGGAAATCTGGAAACCCGACAATGTTGTGGTAGTTACCGGCAAACTGGAAATGCGCGATGCCGCAGTAGAAGAGTCAGAAGAGGCATCTACACCAGACATCACCATCATAGTCGACTCCGCCTCCGCTTTCACTGGCCAGGAGTCTACTATGAACTATGAACCAATAACTAACAACTCGATGACCATCGAAATCCCTGCCGGATTACCCCAAGCCAAACTTGTTAATTTAAACACTCTCCTGCAGTCTCATCAAGGTCAAACCCCCGTCAGCCTGACCTTTCTCAAAAACGGCTCCACCAAAACTTTACCTCTGCCATATGGGCTGGATTGGACTCCAGATTTACAAGCCAAAATCCACGAGTTGTTAAAATCCTGACATTCGGGTAAAATTGCTCTCATGGCCATCTCAGCAACCGTCAAAGAAGTTCTCATTCACGTAGGAGACATTATCCGTGTCCACACCAAAGTCGTGGAAGGGGGCAAGGAAAGAGTGCAGATTTTCGAAGGCATGCTTCTGGGGCTACGCGGCCGGGGTGACAACCGCACTTTTACAGTCCGAAAAATTTCTTCCGGAAACATTGGAGTGGAAAGAATTTTCCCCTTTATCTCTCCCTGGATTATCAAAATGGAAGTCAAGAAAAAAGGCACCGTCCGCCGGGCAAAACTGTCTTACGTCCGCTACCAATCTTCCCGGCAGGTTTCTCAAATTACTGCTCAAGAGTGAAACTTTTAATCATCATAACGGTCGGTCTTGTCCTTTTTCTCTCCCGGTATATCTTCGTTTACCGCTACGAACCGGAATATTACGAGAATTGGTATTACCACTCTCAATGGAATATTCCCCAAAGCACCCGGGGTATCTCCGACGGTGAGCTGTATAAATTTGTAGGCTACCGGCTGGCCCAAGGCGAAAACCCCTTTGACTTAAACTCCGAAGTTCCCCCCTTTGGTAAATATCTTTTTGGCCTGGCCGAGAAATATTTGGGTAATCCCTTTCCGGTTACAATGGGACTTTATATTCTTAGTATCTTAATCACTTATTATCTCTCCGGTTCTCCTTTGGTCACCCTCCTTTTTGCCTCTACCCCTTTTGTGGCCACCCAAGTTCACGAAACCATGCTCGACCTGCCCCTGATGACTGCTTACTTAATCCATGCCTGGTTATTTGTCAGATACTTACACAACCGTAAACTTAGAGAGCTTAGTCTGGCAGGGCTTTTTCTGGGACTAGCCTCTGGCATCAAGCTTCCCATCTATTCATTACCAATCCTGCTTCTGGGCTTGTTTTTGTCCAAATTTTCTCCTATATATCTGGTTTCTACCGTTGCCGGTTATGGACTCGCGTGGTTTAACTACTTTATTGCCCACCCCAATCCCATTCCCTGGATCAGATTACATACCAAAATGTTCGGTTTTTATTCCGGATCTTTAGACAATATCGATCATCTCAACCAATGGAAAACCATTTTCATCAATTCATACCAGGGTTGGTGGCAGACAAAAACTATTAATATTTCCGACTGGTCGCTACTGCTTCCCTTAGGAGTCATCGCCACAGTATTAATTTTTGTAAAATCCTTACAGCGCAAAAATCTCCCCGCTCTATACATCTCATCTCTGGCAATTATCTTTCTTGCCATCAACTCCCTGGTTCCTTTTTGGCCGCGGTACTTGATGCCGGTCATTCCTCTGTTTTGCATTTTAATTTACCGGCTTTTCCACAATCAGCGTTGGGTAATTTGGCTTCTGGTACTGCTTAACTTCCCGGGCTTGGTCTCCGCCTTGTCTCCCAAAGATTATTCGGGAGACATTGAGGCTTCGGCCAGGTTCATTTCCACCCGGGCTTACCGGGAACTCTACCGCAGTCTCCCTGTTAGAGAGCGCGCTCGAATCCCAGAAGATAAGTTTATCTCCACTTACGAGCAGTTTTTAGATCACCTGGATACTCAAAAAATAACCACCCAGATTAAAGACAAAAATATTGCTGAAATTACGTATACAACCAAATACGGCCCACTCGCCCATTCTGTCCCGCTTATCTTCACCAAAATAAACAATCAATGGAAAATGAACTGGGACTGGGACATTATCTGGCCGGGATTTACTCCCGACTCAAAGTTAGTTATCGAAGAAAAAACTCCCTCATTTGGCAAAGCCTTATATATTATTCCCCGTCAGATGTATGACTGGACCTGGTACCTAAACTCTCTTTCGGCAGTTCTCAAAGAAGGGGGAATTCAGGTTGAACAAAATATCAGAACCGTAGTCCCCGACAACTACCCCAGATTTGTAGGCTTTTTTCCCTCCGGTGTCACACCGGAGACTCTAAACAAAGCCTTAGAAATCCCCGGCACCCGCATCCGTGACGATTCTCCCGCCCCACTTCCCGTCACCATTTATCTTCTCACTCCCGCAAACGAAAAAATCTACGTTCTCAAGTGATCCGCTTAGTGTCTTAAACAGAATTCGAAATTTCTCCGAAGCTTTTCTGTCTATAAGTATTTTACCAGATTTGATATGGTGGTTACAATCGGATTTAGCTTCAAAAACTCTTAAGATAAAAAAGTAAACCATTTTTCCTTACCATTTATCTCTTTTCAGTTATGGTTACATACGGGTTTTTTCTGTATAATAAAGTACAATAACTACTTTTAATTAACATGGCAGAAAATAAGATAAGATTGCCAAGACTTCTAAATATTCAACTTCATATTGCTCCCGTACGAGAAGCTCCAAGAGTTAGATATGTC
>JBBUDC010000081.1:0-10856 GCA_038057495.1 Patescibacteria group bacterium | reverse complement strand
CGCGAAACATAATGGCGAAGAATTATCATTCTTCGCCAAAAAAGTCGGCTCGGACAAATTATTTCTTAAAAAGAAAAATGCAAAAATTTTAAAGAACTAAACTCAAACGGCCGCACTGGTTGCGTTCAACTCGATTGCTCAAGTTGTCCAATGCGGCCGTTAAAAAAAGCGATCAAAAAGTTGAGTACAAACACAATATAACAAAATTTCAAAGATTTTGGTATACTCAATTTATGAGTGAGGTACATACAAACACACAAATTGGCACATTGCGAGATGGTTCTCCTCCAAAACCTGATCCTCGGCAGTGGTTAGAAAAAATTGGTAGGGACATGAAAACGGGAGGTGAAATTTTATTATTATCACCTGAAGTTCAAGAAGATTTAAGAACAAGATTATCTGCTTGTGAAGCTCGTCTTAATCAGCTATTCCCCTCAGCGATACACGCTGAAAGAAAAAATATTACTGCAGTAACGAAGTTTATGGGCACCCCAGAATTTTTTGAAGAGGCAATTTTAGAAGGGAATGAAGTACCAAATGATCTACGGAAACTGATTGACCTTATGACTAAGACGTTTGATACTATGGGATTGAGGTCTTTCGATGGAAAAACTGTAATGGTTCATACAACCGTTTATCATCCAGAAAGTGATCCCCGACAAGCAACAAACAACGAAGCTTTTGCTACAGCAAGACATGAGATGGTTCACGGTAAGGTAGAACCAAAACTAGTAAGTGTTTCACCAAGCAGACAAGAAAGAAGAACGGGTAGTAAGATTGTAACTTTAGAAAATGGTCAAATAATTGACGTAAAGCATGCTTGTCTTTATGAAGCTCAGACGGATGCTTTGGCAGTAGTAAGTTCCCATCCAGAAGTCAAGTCATGGGATGAAATTTTTCACCTATATCTAGAAGAAAGAGCTGGAGATAGTAGCGAGTACGGTTTTCAAATGTCAGCTTTAACAAGACTTATGGATTTCGCATATCCTGATTTTTTTACAGGACTTACAGCTTTAGGCGAAAGTTATTTTCGATGTGATAGTGAAGGATTTATATCTGCCTTATCCAGTAAGATAAAAGAAAGAGGACAGCCTGAAACGGAAACGCAATTTGATACATTTCTAAAATTAAGTGAGGCGAATAACGCGCCTGGTATGACTCAAGCTGTAACTCGACTTTTGAATTCAGTAAGATCGGCCAAAGTAGCTTAAAAATTGCTCGGAGAAGCCGAGCAAAAATCGCGCGCACGAAACATAAGCGAGGCCAAAGGCCGAGCGTGAAGATGGCGCTGCGAGTGGGTGGGGGCACTCGCAGCGCTACCTTTGAAAATCAGTCCGAATTTTTTCGTAAAGAGTCCACCATTTGACTGCGCTCAGGGCTATAGTTAGAGCTCGGTGAGACGAGTGGTGAGGGGGGATTGGGGTTTCACACCTGCCTGCGCAGGCAGGAAATCTAGATACTTGGTAGTGGAGGTAAGGCGTTTGTGGCCGACTATTTGAGACAGATATTGGGGTTCACAGCCGTAAGAAAGCTGGTGAGCCATGAAGGTGTGCCGCAGGTCATTGACCTTGGCGGTTTTGACCTTGGCTACTCTAAAAAATCTGTCGATGGCGGTTCTGATGTTTCTGATAAGTAGAGGGTGGCCGGTTTTGGTAACAAAGAGGTGAGTGTCGGTAACTTTGGGGCGGATGGCTAGATAGTTTTGCACGGCAGTGGCGGCCATACGATTTAGGGGAACTGAGCGGCCAGCGTTGTTTTCCAGGGGTCTAATAGAAACCTCGTTTTTTTTGATATCTTCCAGATGTAGATTAGCCAGCTCGGAAATGCGCATGCCGGTTTGCAACAGTAGTTCGATAATGGCAGACATTCTGATGTCTAGCCGAACTGCGTCGCGCAGAGAGGCATATTCTTCGGGAGTAAGAATTCTGGGGGCTGAAGTCGTGTATTTGGGATGGGCCAGATCAACAGCGGGGTTGGTGGGAGTGAGACTGGTGTGATTTAAGAATTTGAAAAAAGTTTTGAGAGAATTGATCTTGCGGCTGACTGACTTGGCGGTGTAACCATTACCAGACAGGTGAGCCAAGTAATCGACCAGATGTTGGGGGGTAAGAGTGGTGACTTGAGTAATGCGCTTTTCTACAAAATAAGTTTTAAGCTGATGGAGATCACTACTGTAGGCAATGACGGTAGCTGAAGAGCGGCTTTGGGATTTAAGTTCTTTGGTAAACTTTTCTAGGGCGGTGTCGAAGCTAATAGGTGTGGGTAAAGTATTCATACTACAGGTTAGTTTATGCAAAGGGATTCTACAAGATATAATGGAAAGAAGCAATATGAAACTGAAGAAAAATAAGATTGTACATTGGGTAGGAGTTGTATTTATGGCGGTATTTATGGTGAGACTAACGGGAAATGTGTGGAGGCTATGGAAAGCGGGGGATAGGATTAAGCAAGCAGAACTAGAAGTCAGGAGTCAGGAGTCAGAAAACCAGAAATTGCAAAAAAGATTGGCAGAAGTGCAAAGTCCGGAGTTTATAGAAAGGGAGGCTAAAGAGAAATTGGGGTTGGTCAAAGAAGGAGAAGAAATCGTCATCCTGCCTGAGACAAAATTGGAACCCTCCTTCGCCAAGGCTTCGGAAGGGCGCCAGTCTAACTGGCGGAAGTGGTGGAAGCTGTATGTGAGTGATTAGGGTGGCTGCGGCGGGATTCGAACCTGCGACCATAGCCTTATGAAGACTCCGCTCTACCACTGAGCTACGCAGCCGGAATTAGCTTTAATTTTAACACGCTCCTAGCGGTAACTCACCCTTAATCCCTCTCTTAATCTAAGAGGGGGACATTACTTTAACCAAAAATCCCACCTGAAAGGTGGGATTTTATACGACGGGTTTTTACTTTTGTTGCGGGGCCGGGAATCGCACCCGGTCTGGAAGATTATGAGCCTTCCGTGCGGCTTTACACTACCCCGCATGTCTTTATAAAAGTACGAAGCTATTATATCATCTAAGGAGTGAGGAAGAAGCGAATAACAGCAGATTGGAACGAGGTAAAATTCAAAAGAGAAGCTGGAAAGCAGATAGAGAAATGCCGGCCTGGAGATTGGGAACATGCTAAAAGAGTTGCCCGGTGGGTTAAAAAGCTGGCGGCTAATAATCCAAATCTACATTTACTGATCGTGACTGCATATATTCACGACATTGGGTGGAGAGATGTTATACAGAATCGGAGAGTAAATTTGAGTAAGAGTGAGTTGTTAGAACTTGAACCTCGAGCTAATGCTAATTCAAATAGGTTCGCAACCTATTTTTTGGAAGCTCAAGGTTTTCATCAGAGCCAAATTGAGATGGTACTTGGGTTAATTGCGGCGGCTGATGAGCATAAATCCCGTAGTGAGATGGAGGCTGTAATTGTGGATGCGGATAATTTGAGCAAATTGACAATCAATCACCTAAGAGAGAAGTATCAACCGGAAAGCTGGCTGGAATGGTGTAAATTGTGGAAAAAGGAGTATCCGGAAAGGATTCAGACCGTTGTTGGCAAAAAATTGTATCCTGAACTCTTATCCAAGCTTGAAGCAGACACACTAAAGGAATTAAGAAAATAGGTTCTGATTCCGTGGGGGTTCTGCAACATATATTTGGTATACTAAAGGGAGTGGGGAAGAAGCGAATAACAGCAGAAGGGTTGAGGAAGATGGGAATTAAGGAGGTGCTGATACCGGGGCTGATTTTGGCCGGAGTTTTAGGGTGGACTGGGTGGAATAGGTTGGGGCCAAATATTTACAAAAACAAACAGGTATTTCCCGATACAGGAATAGTAAGAGTAGTTACTGATGGAGATACCTTTGAATTACAAAATGGAGTACGGGTGAGGACTATTGGAATTAATGCCCCCTCCTTCGCTAAAGCTACGGAAGGGCAAGCCTCCAAAAATGAATTGGCTAGATTGATACAGAGCAAAAGGGTTTGGCTGGAATACGACAGATACCAGGATGATAAATATTGACGGGTAGTGGCTTGGGGATGGGTAAATTGTGAATCTACGCCGAAATTTCTGGCAAGCGATTATATGCGCCTGTCGTTTAACCGCTCCCGGCCGGGACTAACCGATAATCCCCAGGGGTGTAAAAAGGGGAAATTGGTACAAGAAGAATTGATAAAAACAGGATTGGCGAAAATGGAAGTATATAAAGACCGGGGCGAGCTGAAATACGAACAGAGAATGCTTGACAAATAGTAATACAATGATACAATTGTATTATGAACTGGATAACGACGAATATCAGATTACCCGAAGAAGACTATATGAAATTAAAGTTGGATGCGGTGCGCAGAAGGACTAGTTTTAGCGCCTTGATAAGGGAAAAGTTAAAGGTGAAGCAAAAAATGCAAAGTCGGAAAGGATTTTGGGAGAGATTAGACAGGTTTGCTGAAAGGATGGCTCAAAAATATCCCCATACCCGGTTAAGCGAAAAGCTTATTGAGATGAGATACGAACAATGAGAGTAATTGACGCCTCTGTAGTAGTAAAAGCTTTAGCTAAAGATGAGCCGGGTCACGCTGAAGCGGGAGCGATGATTAAAAAGGGCGGCCGAGTACCGGAGTGGCTGTTTATGGAAATAGCCAATGTTCTAGCTACAAAGACTAAATACACAGAGTCTGAGATAAAAGAACTTCTGGACCTGGTTTACGATATGGGATTTAGAATAGAAGAAGTAAACAAAAAAATGCTTGAAGAGGCTATGTTATTGTCTAAACGGTGTGGTGTGGCGGTTTATGATATGGTGTATGCAGTCCTGGCTAAGAAGCTGGGAGTGAAACTGGTAACGGCTGATAAGAATTTTGCTACTAAGACGGGGTTCGATTGGGTGGTAGTGTTGTGAGTAGTGTAAAATTTACTTTATGAAACAAAGAATACTGTCGGGGATCAGATCCAGCGGGAGACTACATATTGGCAACTACCTGGGTGCAGTCAAGGGAATGCTGGCCCTGCAGAGTGATTCAGCCTACGAAACCTATTACATGGTGGCGGATTTACATGCCTTAACAACTCCATATAACAAAGAGAAATTTGCCGAAGAAACCAGAAGTGTGATTAAAGATTATTTGGCAGCGGGATTGGATCCGGAAAAGAGTGTGCTGTTTGTACAATCCCAAGTGCCGGAACATTTAGAACTGGCATATTATTTTTCTACTGTTACTACGCTGGCAAAAATGACTCACTTGCCGACTTACAAGGAAAAAGTAAAACAATTTCCGGATCATGTGACGATGGCTCTGGTTAATTATCCGGTGTTGATGGCGGCTGATATCTTGGTTTACAAAGCAGGGTTGGTGCCGGTAGGAATTGATCAGGAGCCACATTTAGAAGCGGCCCGGGAAATTGCCAGAAGGATGAATGCGGATTTTGGTACAGATTTTCCGGAACCAAAACGGTTTGCGACCAAGGGAGAATATGTACCGTCACTTTCGGGAGAAGGTAAGATGAGCAAGTCTGTGGAAGGAAGTTATATTTTATTGACTGATGACCTGGACAAAATTAGGGCCAAGATAGCTCGCGCGCCAACTGATGAACGGGTAGACAAATTGTTTAAACTTGTAGAACTTTTTAAGCCCCAAAGATTGGAATACTATGCAGACGCTCAAAAAAGAGGCGATATCCGCTATTCAGAACTTAAAGAAGAATTGGCGATGGCGATATATGAAGAACTAAAACCAATGCAAGATAGACGTAATAAATTAACTGATGAGTTTGTAGATGAGGTAATCAGGAAAGGGGCTGAGAAGGCCCGGCAAATAGCAGCTGAAACAGTAAAGGAAGTTAAAGAAAAAATGGGGATTTTAGTCCGGTAACTCACCCCTAACCCCTCTCTTAATCTAAGAGAGGGGTATTACTTAAGCCATGATATCAATCGACGATTTTGCCAAGGTGGAAGTGGGAGCCCGCCTTCGCTAAAGCTACTGGCGGGGATTGACATACTGGAATACGTATGGTAGTATGATTACAATATGGATATGCAGACTATAACCACCACTTATGCCCAGAGGAATTTTGGCAAGATTTTGGACGAGCTGGATGAGCCGGTAGTGGTGATGCGGGATAGCGAACCAGAAGCGGTGCTGATGGACTATGACGACTATAAAAACTATGTGAGGGAGAAAAAGAAAGCAGATACCGAAAAACTGATGCGGATGCTTGAGCGGATACACAAGAGAAATGCGCATATTCCGGCGGAGGAGGTGGAAAGAGATGTGGAGGAGGCACTAAGGTATGTCAGGGCTAGTCGTCGTGGACACTAACATTCTGGTAAGAGCAGTGTTGTCTGGTAAGGGGAAGGAGGACGCGATAATAGGCAAGATTGGTAACGAAGACTGGCGATTGGTATATGGGGAGGAGCAGTTGGAGGAACTGATTAGAGTGTTGGGATATAGAAGAATAGCTAAGAGATATAAGTGGGACAAGGGATCGGTTGACGAATTGGTTTCGTGGATGATTAAGTATGGGCGGGAGGTACGGGCTGTGGAAGTGGATATATGTAGGGACAAGAACGATAATTATGTGGTGGGGTTGGCGGTGCGGGCGGCAAGAAAGACTGGGGTTTATTTAGTGACTGGAGATAAGGATATTCTGGATTTGAAGGGAAAAGTTGGGAATGTGACAATAGTTACCCCGGGCGAGTGTTTGAAAGTGGAAGTGGGAGCCCGGGTAATGTAAAATGGGGCGCTATGAAGGATCAGAAGAACGGACACAAAAATGGTAATGGAAAACACCCTATTAAGGGAGTGAGACTGGAGATGCAATTTGACTTGCGGAGACTGGCTTGGTGGGGAGTGGTGATTTTAATGATGATGTCTTTAATGGGATTATGGTTTTCTGGAGGCAAGGCTGAACATGAAGTGCAACTGTCTCAAGCCTTGGAAGATATTAGATCCGGAAAAATTGAAAAAGTAGAAGTGTTTTCTGACAAGTTGGCTCTCTTTTACAAAGACAAAAAAGATGAAACTTTCTTTTCCAGAAAAGAGGCGAACGAGAGCTTAACCGAAATTTTGGAAAGATCAAAGATTGATGCTTCGAAAGTAAATTATGAAATTAAGGATCAAACGGTGGGACAAATAGTATCTGCAGTGCTGCCGTCGATAATCGGAACGGGGTTTGTGATTTTGGTGCTGCTATATATGATGCGCCAAGCCCGGGGACAACAAGACAGCTTATTTGCTTTTGGACAATCGAGAGCAAAATTGTTTGACAAAGGGAAACCGTCTGTGAAATTTGCTGACGTAGCGGGAGTAGACGAAGCCAAAAAAGAGCTGGAAGAAGTGGTAGACTTTTTGAAGAATTCCGCAAAATACAAAGCTATGGGAGCCAGAACTCCAAAGGGGGTACTGCTGGTTGGCCCATCGGGAGTAGGCAAGACTCTGTTGGCCCGGGCTGTTGCCGGTGAGGCCAATGTACCTTTTTATTCCATGGCCGGATCTGAATTTATGGAAATGCTGGTAGGAGTAGGGTCGGCCCGGGTAAGAGATCTGTTTTTAACCGCCAAGAAAAATGCCCCGTCCATAATTTTTATTGATGAAATCGACGCCATCGGCCGGCAGCGCGGATATGGGTTGATGGGAGGACACGACGAACGGGAACAAACATTAAATCAGATATTGGTGGAAATGGATGGATTCGCTGCAAATGAAAATGTAATTGTATTGGCAGCTACCAACAGAGGAGACCTGCTGGATCCGGCTCTCTTGCGGCCTGGAAGATTTGACAGGAGAGTGATGGTGGACATGCCGGATATTCAAGGACGGAAAGCGATTTTGGCAATTTATGCCAAGAACAAGCCGTTTGCCAAAACAGTGAATTGGGAATCAGTGGCCAAAAGAACAGTAGGGTTTTCTGGGGCAGATCTGGAAAATATGCTCAATGAAGCGGCTATCGGAGCGGCGAGGGCTGTGAAGAAAGAAATTACTATGGAAGAGGTGGAAGAAGCGGCTACCAAAGTAAAACTAGGACCGCAGAAGAAAAGATTACAAAGTGAGGAAGACCGGAAAATGACGGCGTATCATGAAGTGGGACACGCAGTTGTAAATTGGGCCCAAAAAGGATTGGATCCCGTACATAGGATCTCCATAGTTTCCCGGGGAATGAGTCTGGGACATACTTTGGTGCCACCGGCGGCTGACCGGGTACACGAGACTAAATCCAGACTACTTTCCCAAATTGCCATGATGCTGGGGGGAAGAGCTGCTGAAGAGCTGATTTTTGATGAATTTACAACCGGGGCCAGTAATGATATTGACAAGGCGTCAAGTCTGGCCCGGGATATGGTGATGGAATATGGGATGAGTGCATTGGGACCTGTAAATTATGGGCCAGCACAAGATGTAATTGATTGGGGCAGAGCATACATGGAACAAACCCAAATTAGTCCTGATATGCAGAATAGAATTGATACGGAAGTGAGAAAAATAATTGACGAAGGTTACAAAAAAGCCCAAGTAATTTTGAAGAAGAACAGAAAGAAAATGGATGTCGTTGTGACGAGGCTTATGAAAGTGGAGACGATGGATGGGGAAGAGTTTGAGAAGTTGATGCGAGGTAAATGATAAAATTGGCTTTGTGGACAAACTTTTGATATTGGACGGGAATTCGGTTTTACACAGAGCTTACTATGCGTTGCCGGATTGGAGAAACAGATCAGGAGAAGCAACGGCGGGAGTATATGGCTTTTTAAGTATGATGCTGAAGGCCATTGAAGACCTACGGCCTACTCATTTAGCAGTGGTATTTGATCATCCGTCTCCGACTTTCCGGCACACCATGTACGTGGGGTATCAAACAAACAGAGAAAAAGAAAGACAGGTGTCGGAAGACATTTGGGGACAGATTGAGAAACTAAAAATAGTTTTAGGGAAGATGGAAATTCCGGTATATCAAGTAGCGGGATTTGAAGCCGACGATGTAGTGGGGACTTTGGCAAAACAAGCCAAGTCGGATGTAATTATTATTACTGGGGACAGGGATCTGATGCAGTTGGTGGACAAGAAAATAAATTTATATATGCCAATTAAAGGACTTTCTGATACAGTAATTGTGGATGAAGATAAAGTGATGGAAAGAATGGGGGTGCACCCAAAGCAAATTATTGATTACAAAGCTTTAGTGGGGGACAGTAGTGATAATTATCCAGGAGTTGCCGGCATTGGACCTAAAACAGCAATTCATTTACTGGCTGAATATGGAACTTTTGAGAAAATTTACAAATCCCCTCTTAATCTAAGAGGGGGCTTAATGGAAAAATTGGTAAACGGTTATGAGGGGGGAGAGTTGTCCAAAAGATTGGCGACAATCAGATTAGACGCTCCGGTGACATACGAAAGTGCCAAGTGCCAAGTGCCAAGTGCTAAGAAGATGACGGAAGTTTTGCAGGAGCTGGGACATAAAAGTTTAATTAAAAGAATGGGAGGGAAAACAGATGAGAGTAGCTCTCGTCCACGATTATTTGAATGAGTATGGAGGAGCGGAAAGGGTATTAGAAGCCTTGGCTGAAATGTGGCCGGAAGCGCCAATTTATACCGCTTTCGCGGTTCCAAATTCAACAGCCAGTAAAGCCTTTAAAGGCAAAAAAATAATCACTTCCTGGTTTCAGAATATTCCGTTTTACAACAAGCTATATAGCCCACTTCGTTTTTTTATCCCTTGGATTTGGGGAAGTTTTAATTTGTCTGAATTTGATTTGGTGATCACATCAGCAAGTTGGTACATAACAAAGGGCTTGGGAAAAAGGGAGATTTGTTATTGTCATACGCCACCCAGGTGGCTGTATGGATATGAAACTTCCATTGATTGGAAAAAATATTGGCCGGTGAGGATATATGCAGCTGTCGTGGGACATTTTTTACGCATGTATGATTTTAAACAGGCGCAAAAAGTGGGAGTATTTGTAGCCAATTCGAAAAATGTAGCGGAAAGAATTAGAAAGTTTTATAGAAGAGATAGTGTGGTGATTTACCCACCCGTAACTCACCCCCGACCCCTCTCTTTATCAAAGAGAGGGGAGTACTATTTAATGGTGAGTAGATTGGTGGGGGGGAAGGGGATTGAGATGGCGATTGCAGCGGCCAAAAAATACGGGTTCAAGTTAAAAATCGCAGGTGAATTTGCGGGATGGAAAAAAATAAAAGAGGTAGAAACTTTGGGAAGGGTAACCGATGAAGAGAGAAATAAACTAATGGCGGGAGCAAAAGGATTTTTGGCGCTGTCTCGCGATGAAGATTTTGGAATAACTCCAGTAGAATCACAAATGTGCGGCACGCCGGTGATTGCATTTAATGGGGGAGGGTATAGAGAAACAGTGATTGACGGAAAAACCGGGGTGTTGTTTGACGATTATTCAGTGGAAGGGTTGGGAGAAGCGATTAAACGGTTTGAGAATTTGCTCGCTTTGCGAACGGTTTTTGAAGTTCGAAATTTGAAAAAAAATGCTGCCAGGTTTTCTAAAAAAAATTTCAAGAAACAGATGTTAAAGTTAATAACTCACCCCCGACCCCTCTCTTAATCTAAGAGAGGGGCGTTGCGCCACTTATATGCCAGAATTACCAGAGATTGAGACGGTCAAACTGCAACTGAAGAAGGTACTGGTGGGACAGGCCTGTAAAGAGATTAAGATACTAAGCGATAAAGTGATTAAGGGAGAAATAAATGGAATAATTGGCCGGAAAGTTCAGCGGGTGGAAAGAAGGGGAAAAGTGCTGATTATTAATTTTGGGCCTGGACTGGATTTAGGATTCCACTTTAAAATGACGGGCCAATTAATATATATACCTCACCCTAATCCCTCTCCTATAATAGGAGAGGGGAATTTAAAG
>JBBUDC010000080.1:0-5584 GCA_038057495.1 Patescibacteria group bacterium | reverse complement strand
GTAAAAAGCAGCCAAAAAGCGGTCGAGTTGGCTTCAAAATACAAAGAGGTGTTTGCTACAGTAGGTGTTCATCCAGAAGAGAGAGAAGAGATTAAGAGATTAAGCGACGAAGAGACTAAGAAACTTTTTTTGAAATTATATAATCACAAAAAAGTGGTCGCGATTGGAGAGTGCGGATTGGATACCGGTAGTGATGAAGAGATGGAGCTGTTTAAATTTAATATCGAACTGGCTAAGGAGACAAAGTTGCCCCTGGTGGTACATTGTAGAAACCAATTTGAGAAAGTTTTCCAAGTGCTAAGTGCTAGGGGCCAGGGGCTAAGTGTGCAGATGCATTGTTTTACGGGAGGTATGGAACAGATGCGGGAATGTGTAAAACGGGGATGGTATATAAGTTTGGGAGGAATTGTAACTTTTAAAAGCAGTCACGGCCTGCGGGAAGTGGCTAAAGAGATCCCCGAAGACAAGCTGCTGATTGAGACAGACTCACCTTACTTGGCTCCCGAACCGATCCGGGGTACGCGGAATATGCCTATAAATGTTAAAATTGTGGCTGCCAAGATTGCCGAGGTCAGGAGTACTTCAATTAATCAAATTGAAAAAATAACCTCTGAAAATTGCAGGCGGTTATTTTTAAGACTAATGACAACTAATAAAAACTAATGACCAGAAGAAGACTATTAGAAATAATGCCGGGATTTATAAGCTGGAATATTATTTTGTTTTTGTTTTGGGGTGGATATTTCTTTCCGGTAGTGACGGCTTATACAATATTAATGTTTGATGTGTTCTGGGTATATAAAGGGGCCTCGTTGATGCTGGCTGCGGTGTTGTCATATTTTAAAATCCAGGCTTCAGAAAGACTGGACTGGATGAAAGAAGTGGTGGGTTTCGGAGACTGGAAAAAAGTCAGACATGTAATTTTGATTATGGTAGCCAACGAGCCTTTGGAAACATATAAAAAAACCCTCGAGGCTTTGGTGCAACAAACTTTTCCCTTGAAACAAATTGCGGTAGTCATGGCCACAGAAGGAAGATATCCGAATGGTGCAATTGAGTGTGAGAAATTAAGAAAAATTTTGGGACATAAATTTGGAGCGTATATTGTATCTGGGCATCCGGCTGACATTGTGGGGGAAATAAAGGGTAAATCTTCAAATGAAGCGTGGGCAGCCAAAGAAGCAAAACACATCTTGGTCGACGAAAAAGGATGGGGCATTAAATACATGACCATTACTTCAAATGACGCTGATGCAATTTTACACAAACAATATTTTGCTTATTTAACTTTTAAATTTTTAGATGATCCGAACAGATACTATAAATTCTGGCAGCCGGCGGTTGTCTTCTACAACAATATTTGGAGAATTCCGGCACCCAACAGAGTGATAAATACTTTCTCGAATATTTGGCAGGTAGGGGTATTGATGCGTAAAGACAGACTGATAAACTTTTCCAACTATTCGGCATCTTTGAAAATGATTGACGATATTGGCTACTGGGATACCGATGTCATACCAGAAGATTACCGGATCTTCTTCAAAGCTTTCTTTAAGTTGGACGGAAAGGTAGAAGTGGAACCGATTTTCCTACCTTCCTCGGCTGACGCAGCAGAGTCGACAACCACCTGGAAAACATTTATTAATGACTATGAACAGAAAAAACGCTGGGCTTGGGGAGTGTCTGACATACCATTATTTATTGAGTGGTATTTAAAACAACCCAACGTTTCTTTTTTAAATAAATCTATCCGGATATTTAGACTTCTGGAGGATCATATCTTGTGGCCGGTATATTGGTTCTTTATTACCATGGGGGTAACCATCTCTACTTTGGTTAATCCCAACTTTAGCCGGACCTCAATTGGGTATATGTTGCCCAGATTGTCTTCGGTGGTATTGTCAGTGACGACAGTATTTCTGTTGATAATGCTGATCTTTGAATTTAGACAGAGACCAAAACCGGTAGAAAAAAAGTTGTGGAGAATACTGATTGCTCCTTTGGAATTTATTCTCATGCCGGTAGTAGGTTTTTTCTTTGGAGCTCTGCCCGGACTGGACGCGCATACCAGACTAATGCTGGGAAGATATATGGAGTATAGAATTACAGAGAAAGTAAGTTAAAATAAAAACATGTGGGGAAAATTGGCCAAATGGTTGGTAGTACACGAGGCTATTTTGATTATTTTGGGGTTGGTGGTTTTTGTGCGGATTCCTACCCTTTTTGAACCTTACTGGTATGGGGATGAGGGGATATATTTGACCATTGGCCGGGCAATGCGGGGCGGGATGGAGCTATACAAAGAAGTCCACGATAATAAACCTCCACTGCTATACGTGGTGGCAGCGGTGGCCGGTGGCCGGGAGTTTTGGTTTAAATTTATGCTCTTGTTGTGGAACTTGGCCACAGTGGGGATATTCTGGAATTTAGCCCTTCGTTTTGCTCAGGGTAAACTCAAGTTTGCGATAGTAGCAACAACAGTCTTTGCTCTTTTAACCAGTATTCCCTTGATTGAAGGAAATATTGTGAACGCAGAATTGTTTTTCTTACTTTTTACAGTTGGGGCAATGAGTATGGCTTACTCTGGAAACAACTTGGTAGTGGCCGGAACTATGTTGGGGCTGGGAGGGCTGTTTAAAACTCCGGCCTTGATTGAGGCTATGGTATGGCCGATGGTGTGGCTGTTTTCGAAAGATAAAAAATGGTTTTCAAAAAGTTGGTGGTGGGGAGTAGGAGTAGCCATACCTGTGGCTTTGGCAACAGTTTATTTTGGCATGAGAGGGACACTGCCGGAATTTTTGACAGCGGCCGGTGTAAAACTGGTTCCATATATTGCCAGCTGGAAAGTGAGCTTGCCCTTGGTGGGATCTCTCATGGGAAGGGCTGTGGCCTTGGCGGGGTGGCTTGGGGTGGGATGGTTGTTGAGAAACAGGTTGGGGAGAAACGGATTAATCTTGGTGGTGTGGTGGGGGGCGGGACTGTTTGCGGCTCTTTTGTCCGGCAGGCCATATCCCCATTATTTATTACAACTGGCTCCAGTGGTATCTTTGGGAATAGGAATGCTGGTTTGGGGAGGAATGAAAGAGAGACTAACTTTTTTGGTAACAGCTGGAATTACAATTGGAGCCATAATTGGATTTAAATTTTACGCTTATCCAGTGTTTTCCTATTACAAAAATTTTTCCAGCTGGGCGATGGGTAGGCAATCTCAACAAGAGTACTATAGGTGGTTTAATCCTCAAGTTCCGGTAAATTATCAAATTTCTAAAAATATTATGGAAGGGTCAAAACCGGAGGATCGGATTTTTGTATGGGGAGACGAACCTATGATTTATGCCATTAGTAAAAGGTTGCCAGCTATCCGGTTTACAGTAAAATATCACATTAAGGAATTTGGAGCTGAAAAAGAAGTTATGGAAATACTTTCTAAAGATTCCCCCAGATATATTGTAAGTTTTGGGAGTGATGAAGAATTGCCCGGACTGAAGGGTCTGCTGCAAGAAAAATATCTAGAAGAAAGGCCCGGAATTTACCGGAGGTGGAAAGAATGACGCTTTTAAAAAAGTTGATGTTGTGGAATTGGCGGGTGGTATCGACAACAACTGCAGTGGGGGTGGGTTTGATCGCCATATATTGGAAATTGTTACCTCCAGAAGTGCCTTTATTGTATAGCCGGCCATGGGGCCAAGACCAGCTGGTCAGCCCATATTTTTTGTGGCTGGTTCCGGCTTTGACTGCGGTAATCGGGTCGGGTTTGGGATTTTTGGGCAGCCGGGTGCAGGAAGAAACCGTTCTTCCGGCGATGATGCTAGTTTCTAGTATGGTGATACAAATTGTAATGTGTTTGGGATTAATAAGAATTATTACCTTAGTTGTATGATTCCTTTTTTAGTTGCCGCGGCGATTTCTTTTATAGTAACCGGAGCAATCGTCAAATGGGGTAAACAATTAAAAATAATTGACGACCCTGCAAAACATAAACATCCTAAAGTGGTTCATGACAAACCAGTGCCGCGAGGCGGCGGCATTCCGATTTTTGCAGCACTTTTGACGGCTTTGGTATTCGCGGGGACAAGCAAACAAATATGGGGGATAATTGCCGGATCCGCAGTACTGGCAATTACCGGATTTTTGGATGACAGGTTTGAAGAAAAAATTTCTCCCTATTTGCGGCTGGGAGTAAATATTTTGGCAGCGGTTCTCGTGATTGGGGCGGGGGTGGGAATCGCTTACATTACTAATCCTTTCGGAGGGGTGATTGATTTGTCGTGGCCCAGGTGGTGTGTGGGAGGACATTGTATCTGGCTACTGTCGGACGCTTTTGCTCTGGTATGGCTGGTGTGGATGCAAAATATCGTGGGCTGGAGTAGTGGGGTAGACGGACAATTGCCGGGGTTTGTGGTGATAGCGGCCATTGCCATGGGGATACTTAGTCTGCAATTTGGAGATGCAGGACAGTGGCCGGTAATGGCGTTGGCGGCAATTGTAGCAGGAGCATATTTTGGCTTTTTGCCCTGGAACTTTTTTCCCCAAAAAATAATTCCCGGGTACGGAGGAAAAAGCCTGGCGGGTTTCTTGTTGGGAGTTCTGGCAATTATGTCCGGAGCCAAGGTGGGAGCGATGCTTTTGGTATTGAGTATTCCTTTTGTAGATGCGGTGCTGGTAATTATTAAAAGGCTGCGGGAAGGTAGAAATCCGGTATGGGGAGGACGGGAACACTTGCATCACAACTTATTGGACTTGGGATGGGGCAAAAGAAGAATCGCCGTTTCGTACTGGGTAGCCTCGGCAGTAATGGCTTGGGCGGCTTTGAATTTGAAAGCTGCTTCCAAGTACTTTACAATGGCCACAGTTGCCGTCGTATTGGCGGGGTTGATATTATGGTTACAAAAATTTTCGATTTGGTCAAAACAGCCAGGCCGCGGCAGTGGATCAAAAACCTAACTCTCTATGCGGCTTTAATATTTACAGGAAATATTCTGTCTGAGGCGTTGTGGTGGAAAGATTTTTGGATTGTAACCGAAAGCATAGCGGCTTTTACGCTGGTAGCAATATCGGTGTATTTTCTTAACGACCTAATTGATATTAAGGCTGATCAGGAGCATCCGTTCAAAAAATTCAGACCAATTGCTGCAGGACGAATTTCCCGACAATTGGCCATGGCGGTTTTTATATTGGCGGGAGCGGTGGGTTTGGGGTGGAGTAGAAGTTTGTCGATGCTGTTTTTTGGGGTAGTACTGGCATATTGGATCTTACAGATTTTGTATTCATTGGTTTTGAAAAATGTGGAGGTGGTAGATGTGTTTGTAATTGCTTTGGGATTTTTCTTACGGGTGTTTGCAGGAGCGATTGTAATTAACGCACATTTGTCTATTTGGTTTCTGCTGTGTGTAATTTCAGTCTCGCTTTTCTTGGCTGCAGGGAAAAGACGGGCAGAGCTGGCAATTTTGACAGAAAAAGGCGCGGCGGCACACCGGAAGGTGATGGGGAAATATACTACGGACATTTTGGACCGGTATCTGGGAATGTTTGCTACCTCATCGTATCTGTCGTGGGCACTGTTTACGTTTAATTTTTATGAACA